>JBIHZU010000119.1:0-5737 GCA_044240285.1 Candidatus Nanopelagicales bacterium
GGCGCGTGACGCTCTTGGAGAACCCCGAGCATCTGCTCGTAGTACCAAAGAGTGCCGTCCGCCTTGCCATTGAAGCGTTCGAGAGTGTCCACTCCGTGAATCTGCACGTCCGTCAGAATGGCGCGGGCATTGTGCAGCTTGTCGGCCGCAGTCACAACAAGTACCGCTGGATCCGCCGTTCTTAGGTGTCCGATGTGAACCTCTTTGCGAAGCTTCCAAGGCAACTTTTCGTCGGCATTGACAATCAGCGAGTCGCTACAGGCCCGGACGATGCGAGCAACTTCGAAACCAAACTTTTCGTTGATGACGTCGAGCATGGGCTCTCCGCCACAATCTTCAGCCGCGTCGTGCAGCAGCCCAGCAATTGCCTGATCTTCGGTGCCCTCGGCCTCAAGGACAAGAGCCGAGACGCCCAAAAGGTGACATACGTAGGCGGTGTCTTTGCCCTTACGTGTGTGCGTTGAATGGATATCACTCGCAAATCGCACCGCTTCCATATAGCGCTCACTGAGCACAACATGGGGACTATTCATCGTCTTCTGGTCGGTCATGGGACCCCCTCTTTGCTTGTGTACTTTCACTGTCGCAGGGGGGTCTGACAGTCCCATGCCCTAGATTTGCCAAAGGCACCAATAACGGGGGGAAACATGAGCACGCTTGCAGAGATTCTCGACTCTGATGTGACTGGATTCGAGGTGGTTTACGGCTACGTACTCACTTTCGGCTCCGTCCACTCCCCCACGGTAGAGATCCGTGGGCGCGACGCAATCCCGAGCTTGCTGCTCTCCGAAGACACCGCACTCACGGCCATGCATGCACTGTGGGTTCCTGAGCGCGTCTTCGCAATTCGCAGTATTCCGGCTTTGCGGTTCGACTCCACGGCGGGAAGTCTGCTTGTCGCGGATCTGTGGGGTGACGCAGGGTACTGGGCGTTCACTTATGCCACGTCCAGACATTTGCTCACCCTCGGCATACCTATGAGTGCCATCGCAACCGCAGCCGAACAGATGCGCGTCGGCAACTCCCGGAGACCACCCGCAACAATCTTGCTCAGGGCCACAACTCCTGAAGAGACCACGATCCTGTCGCCACGTGGACGACTTCCCTATGTGACGTCAATGATGATCGACGACTACTTCGTGGGTTGGGCTCAGGAACAAAATCGATATCCACGTGCGCCGATCAACACGATCCGCAAGATTTACAGCGAACTCAACCCGGTTCCAGTTCAAGCTCCAACTCAAACCGAAATGTCTACGGCGTCACGGTGGCGACGATGGTTCGGCCGCAAAGAGAGAGCCTCGAGCCCCTCGAGGGACCTGATTACCGCAGATGCCGATGCCGGCATCGCAGAGCTCGAGGCCTATCTCAGAAGCAAGAACTGAGGATGCCGCATGGGTCTACTTTGGCACTCACAGCCACGGAAGCCCGCGCTCGTACTGAGGAAGCCAGTCAATATCGGCACCCAATTCGTGTGCTGCACGCAAGGCCCAGTGCGGATCCCGCAAGAATGCTCTTGCCATCCGCACTGCATCGGCTTTGCCCGACGCGATGATGTCCTCAGCCTGTTGCGGCGAGGTGACTAGGCCGACTGCGGAGATTGTCATTCCCGTGGCCGCCTTGATCCGGGCGGCAATATCCACCTGATAGTTCACGTCGCGCGGAATCTGCTGGTCGGCATGTAGCCCGCTGCTCGACACATCGACAACGTCGATGCCGATCTTCTGTAACTCGCTCACGTATACCGTGGCCTCATCGACACTAAAACCACCGGGCATCCAGTCGGTCGCCGAAATGCGCACGATGACGGGGAGGTCGGCGGGCCACGCTGCCCGCACCGCTGAAGCGACGGCTAGCGGGAATCTCATGCGGTTTTCCAGGCTGCCACCGTATTCGTCAGTGCGAATATTGCTCAGCGGGGAGAGGAACTGATGCAACAGGTAGCCGTGCGCAGAATGCACCTCAATCACGTCGAAGCCCGAAGTTCGAGCGCGCACTGCAGCGGCCGCCCACGCTTCGACGAGATCTTCGATTTCGCTCACCGTCAAAGGCCTCGGTGTCGGCATGTCTGCAAATGGGATTGATGAAGCAGAAACCGTCTCCCACCCTCCGTCTGCCGCCGACGCTATGCCGTCCTCCCACAGCGCAAAGGTTGATCCTTTTCGCCCTGCGTGAGCTAACTGAATGCCAATCGGAGTGCCTTGGGAATGTAGGAGGTCGACCACGCGCTTCCACGAGGCTAATTGGGTATCGTTCCAAATCCCAGGACACGCAACGCTGATGCGGCCCTCCGGCACGACGCCGGTGGCTTCTGCCATGACAAATCCGGCGCGCCCCAACGAAAACGATCCAAGGTGCGCCACGTGGAAATCGCCCACAACACCATCGACCGCCGAATACATGCACATCGGCGCCACCCACGCGCGGTTGGCGAGTTCGAGTGAACGCAAGCGAATGGGCGTAAACAGATGGCTCATCGAGATGGCTCCTTTAGAGGTGGCAGTGCACTAGCTGAGATCACATACGAGGGGCGTAGTCCCACGATGTGACTCGTAGATCGTCGATGCGTACAACAACTTCAGTTGCGATGCGTCCTAGGAGCCAGTGGGCAAGTTGTGTACCGGCTTGGCCATAGCGGGCCACCAGACGTTCAAGCACTTGCGTCGATTGCGCAATCTCATCGACGATTCGGGCCGTGCCGGTCCCCCGAACTCCACGATAGGGCGGCTCGTCACGAGAGACTTCCCAACCCACGTTGCCGTCACGTCGGACACGTTTGGCCAGCACCGAATCACGCTGGGTTGCGCACCAGAGAGCGCCGTCTTCGTAGTTAAACCACAGCGACTGTACGAGCGGTCCGCGCTTTCCGGCGGATGCAAGACGGAGTGGCACAACGGTCTCGATCAGCCATGCCTCAATCTGACTTGGTGTCCAAGGGCCGGACCGCACGTGAAAACTCATGACGCTAGCCAAAAGTTGGAGACTGCACGCTTCATAGATCCTCCGAGGAGTGCCAAATACATGTCAGGAAAGGCTACTTGTCGCGATCATTGCGTACGGTGACCTTGCGTCCACGGATCTTCGCGCCATGTACGGATTTGATGATCTTACGGGCCTTATCGGTGGGCACTTCGACCACCGAGAACATCTCGTGCACGCTAATGGTCCCAATGTCGGCACCCTTGAGTCCGGACTCACCAGTTATCGCTCCGAGCAAATCCCCGGGAGTCACCCCGGCCTTGCGGCCCACTGACACAAACAGGCGCACCGTCGGTCCTTCCGGACGCTTGTGCTTCTTGCCCCCGCTGTGCTTGTCACCTTGCGGCGCAGCGGCGAACTTGGCCTCCCCCTTGCGTTTTTGCTTTCCAGAACCAGCTGCACGGGATGCCTCCACAAAGGCGTCGAGTTCGCCTTCGTCACTATCAGCCACCGAGCCCTGGGTGGCCTCATGTGCGAGCGTGAACGCTGCCAACACCGCCTCTGCGGGCTCATAACTCAGCAGCAAATCTTCTACCAATGCGCGGTAGTGCGACATCCGCTCTTGAGCGTCAGCATCGCCGAGCAACTCCTCAATGGAGTCGCGGGTGCGTTGCAGCCGTAGGTGACGCACATCGCTCACCGTTGGGATTCGTTCGATGCGCACATTGCCAGCCGTCGCACGCTCAATCGAATCCAACATGCGTCGCTCACGCGGCTCCACCAGGCTGATGGCCACACCCTCACGGCCCGCTCGGCCGACCCGGCCAATGCGATGAACATAGGCCTCAGTGGTTATCGGGAGATCAAAGTTGACAACATGTGTGAGTAGGTCGACGTCGAGACCCCGAGCCGCCACGTCCGTTGCGATGAGCAGCTCAGTGCTACCAGTGCGCAGTCTTCCCATTACGCGATCGCGCTGATCTTGGGTCAAACCACCATGAAGTGCCTCTGCTTGGTAGCCGCGCGCGGTGAGGACGTCCGTGAGATCGTCGACTCCCCCGCGGGTGCGACAGAAGACAATGGCGGCCGTAGGGTCCTCCGCGTCGAGGATGCGGCCAAGCGCAAGCGTCTTATTGGGCCGCGTGACGATGTACGCCGTCTGCCGCACTCGTGGCACATCATCCGGGGACGGCACGGATCGTTTGATCGAGATGCGCTCCGGGTTGCGCAAGTGCCTATTGGCAAGAGCATCAATCCGTTTCGGCATTGTCGCTGAGAACAACACGGTCTGTCGATCACGCGGAGTCGCAGCGAGCAGCGTTTCGATGTCTTCAATGAACCCCATCTCGAGCATCTCGTCGGCTTCATCAAGCACAACAGTCCGGACCTGATCCAGAATCAACTGTTTGCGCGCGTTGAGGTCGAGAGCCCGTCCGGGAGTGGCCACGACCACGTCAACACCACGTCGCAATGCGTCGATCTGATGCCTAGGCGGAGCTCCCCCATAGACCGCGACGAGACGAGCACCAAGCATTCTTCCGTAGACGTGGAAAGCCTGCGAGACTTGCAATGCGAGTTCGCGCGTAGGAACCAGGACCAGCGCAGACGGCGCAGACCTGCCGCGATCTCGCTCAAGCCCTTGGAGAATGGGCAACGCAAAGGCCGCCGTCTTGCCGGTGCCGGTCGCTGCTTGACCGAGGAGATCCACTCCTCGAATGAGCGCAGGAATAGTGGCCGACTGGATCGGCGTGGGCTCCTCATAGCCGAGGGCTGCCAGTGTCTCCAGCAATTCTGATCGGAGACCAAGGGAGGCAAAGTCCGGCTCAATCTGAGGGTCATTCATCACTTCTACGGTACAGCAGCACCTCGGGCAGCCTCGACGGTGACGGCAATTTCCGTCACCGGTCTAGTGGGTGGTTCGTCCTACGTGTTCCAGATCGCGGCAGTAAACACCGAAGGCACCGGCACGTTCTCCAGTCCCTCGTCTGCCGCATCCACCCTCGCGGTTGCTCCAGGTGCTCCCTCAAGCGTGAGCGCTTCGGGCGCGACGAGTTCATCTCTCGTCGTGTCGTGGACAGCTCCGAGCAGTAATGGTGGTTCGGCGTTCACGGATTACGTGATTCAGTTCCGGCTTGCGTCGGCGGGCTCATGGTTCACGTTTGCTCACTTCGCTTCGACGGCGACGTCGATCACCGTCACCGGGCTCGCTGCTTCATCGTCCTACAGGTTCCAGATCGCAGCCGTCAACACCGCAGGCACCGGCACGTTCTCAAGTCCCTCGAGCGCGACATCCACCCTCCCGGGCGCTCCGGGACGCCCAGTGATCGGTACGCGAACCACGACGTCTATCGCGATCTTGTGGGCTGCAGCCGCAGCAAACAGCTCTCCCATCACCAACTACGTGGTGGAATACCGCAGGGGGACCGGTGCGTGGCGGACCTTCACTCGACCCACACCCTCAAGTGCTCTCTCCGTGACTGTTACTGGCTTGATCAAGGGCGAGACTTACACCTTCCGGGTATCAGCGGTTTCTGCCGGTGGAACGGGCCCGACGTCGCTGGCGTCAGCGGCCGGGCTAGCGGCGAGTGATCCAGGCGCTCCAGAATCTGTAACCGGCAAAACGACCAAAGTCGCAGGCGAGATCGCGGTGACCTGGACCGCTGCAGTCTTAAACGGCGCACCCAGCGCCACCTACAAGGTGTCTTGGCTAGTGGGTGAAAAGTGGACGACTCCTGTCACGGCCACTGGTCTGGCTTACACAATCACCAAACTCAAGCCGGACACCTACTCCGTCAGAGTCACCGCGACCACGGTCGAA
>JBIHZU010000288.1:0-5719 GCA_044240285.1 Candidatus Nanopelagicales bacterium
GTTGTGACATCCGCACTACCACCCACGATGACTGACTATCGAGTCACGGGTCTGACAAATGGCACTCCGTATTATTTCCGCGTTCGAACGCTGCTCTCCGGCTCGCCCACTCCCGGCCCAGCAGCGAGGGGATTGGCCGTTCCCGTCACTGCGCCCGGTCCAGTTGAAGGATTGAACGGTATTCCCGGCTCGTCGGGGCAGATTGTTCTTCGGTGGGTGCAACCCACTTCATTGGGCGGGTCCACAATCTCCGGCTACCGAATTGCGTGGAGTGCGGACGGAAACACGTGGACAACAATTCCCGATATTGGCAACCTGGTGACCTACACAGTCTCGGGTTTGACGAATGGGCAGAGTTATCAGTTCAGCGTTGTGGCTCTCACGGACGCTGGTGCGAGTGAACCGGTATTGGTGACCGCGACACCGCTTGCTTTGCCGTCCGCGCCGCGCCGAGTTTCTGTGTCATCGGGCGATCAGTCGTTACGAGCGACGTGGCTCCCGCCTAACGAAACTGGTGGACTTCCCATTTTGGGCTATCTCGTCCGCTATACCCAGCTCAGTTCCGGCGTATGGAACATTGTCACCAACAACACCGGTGCAGGCATTACGGAATACACGATCACTGGGCTTACTAACAACACGACTTATGCGGTTGATGTCATCGCCACCACGGCGAATGGGCAGGGCACCTCAGATTCTTACGCCTGGGGAACTCCCGGAACGCTTGCTAGCCCCGTGAACAATCTGCAAGCAACCGCCGGTGATGGACAAGTTTCGTTGTCATACGTTGCCCCAACAGACCTAGGCGGATACACGAGCCTTGGCTATCTCGTCGAGATGTCAACAAACGGCACATCGTGGACTACCGTCACGGATTACGCGGACACAAGTCCGTATGTTGTCCTTGGGTTGACGAATGGGCAGCCATATTTCTTCCGCATGTCTACTCTCACGACTGGTGGGATGGGCGCGAGCAGCACGGTGGTCCAGTCGACGCCCATGGTGGCACCGTCAGCCGTGCAAGGACTTAGCGCTACCGCATCGGATGCTCGAGTAACTCTCAACTGGTCGGCGCCAGCATCAACTGGTGGGTCACCAGTGAGCGGGTACAAGATTGGCGTCAGCACCTCAAACGGCTCGTGGGTCTATCGTACGTCGACACTCGCAGCTGACACGACGTCCTTCACTGTTAATGGCCTCACCAATGGCACTACGTACTACTTCCAAGTTTTGCCGATGAACGTCGTGGGCAACGGAACTTCATCGGTTGTTGCCGCGGTTCCCTCCGCGCCTGCACGCCTGCCGCTTACGGTCACAGCGACACCCGACGACTCAACCGTCGCCCTCACGTGGGCGGCCCCCGCAACAAGCACAGGCCCGAGCCCATCGGGCTATCGCGTAGAACGAAGCACCGATGGCGTCACATGGGTGTCGGTCACACCTAAGACTGCTGCAACATCAATCACCGCTTATGGGCTTACGAATGGTGTTACCTATCAATTCCGCATAGCAGCATTGACGATTGATGGTCTCGGATCATGGTCGCCGATTTCATCAACACCTGGAGCGGGCGCTGGTGCTCCACAATTGCTGAGTGCCTCTGCGACTAACGATCAGGTTAATCTCACGTGGTCGGCCCCAGTGGTGGGTGGGGGCTTTGCGCTCGTGGGATATCGGCTTGAGCGCAATGTGAATGCGGGCGGCTGGACGACGGTCACGCGCACACTTCCGGCCAGTGCGACGTCGTACACAATGACGGGTCTCGCGGCTGCCACGACGAATGTGCAGTTCCGGCTCACTGCGCTGTCGTTTGTAGGCGCTGGAGCTTCCGCGACAGTGACTGTGCTGCCCTCAACGGCAGCAAACACCGGCCAGGCCAGTGCGCCAGCAAGTCTCTCGGTGGTGGAGAGCGATCGCCAAGTCGTGCTCAACTGGACTGCGCCTACCACCATCCCATCGGCGGTCACGGGCTATCGGATTCAGCGCAGTCTCGATGGAACGACCTGGACCTCGATTACCGATAACACAGGCTCCACAACGCTGACTGCCACGTTGACTGGACTCACAAATGGGCGCCCATATTTCCTTCGAGTTGCGGCAATCACTGCTGCCGGTGTGGGCGCCTACTCCACTACAACTGCTACTCCGTTCGCTCCACCGAGTGAACCGCTAGCGCTGGTAGCCAGCGCCGGAGATACGACCGCGCTCCTCTCGTGGCGGGCACCTGCCAGCACCGGTGGGCTTCCTATCCTTGGCTATCGCATTCGCGTGAGCTCAACGTCTGCGACCACTGGATTCACCACATGGGTGACCACGACTGGGAGTGACTCGACGACCTACCTCGTTTCGGGTCTTGATCGAGGGACTACGTACTACTTAGAAGTCAGCGCACTCAATGCAGCGTCGAATCCCGCAAGTGGTGGACTTGCGACCTCGGGTGCTGGGGTTGCCGTCGTCGCGGTGAAGCCGGGAACCCCCGCTGGAGCGCCTGCGACTCTCGTGGCCGCGGAGTCCGATGGCAAGGTCGCGCTGACGTGGGCGACTCCGGTGACGATCGGTGGCTTCACCATCGTGACTTATCAGGTGGAGCAAAGTTCTGATGGTGGGGCGACGTGGACTCTGGTCGCACCGGACACGGGCGGGCAGACCTCGTGGGATGTGACTGGTCTGACCAATGGCACGACCTACACATTCCGCGTGAAAGCGATCACGTCATTTGGAGTCGGCGATGGTGCCACGGTTGTGGCGATTCCCTTCACAACTGCTTCAGCTCCGCAGAGCGCGATGGCGATCGGTGGCAAAGGTGAAGTGACACTCACCTGGTCTCCGCCTCGTGCGAGCGGTGGTCGCTCCATATCTGGCTACCGGGTGATGTACGGGACGAGCGTGGCTGCCGGCTCGATTGCAGCGGCTGACACAGGCACTACTGGAACCACCTACACGCTGCGTGGAGTGACAAATGGCAGCCAATACTTCATCAAGATCGCCGCTGTTACCAGCGCTGGTGTCGGTGAATACGCTTTTGTTCAAGCGATCCCGGCGGGCACTCCTGAAGAAGTCACGAGCCTTGTTGCGACACCGAGTGATGAAAGCGTGACGGTCACTTTCGCAGCGCCAACTGTTAATGGCGGTTCCACGGTCAACTCCTACCGAGTGCAGATGTCGAGTGATGCAACGACGTGGTCTGAGATCACGTCGACGCAATTCAGCGGTTCTTTCACCGTGACCGGGCTCATCAACGGCGGTAACTATCTCTTCCGGGTCGCTGCACTCAATCGTGTGGGTCAGGGTCCTTGGTCGGTGACCAGCGCGACACCAAACGCCGTGCCCGGTGTGCCCACTTCACTCATGGCAACGCCAGTGAGCAAGGGCGTGCGCCTGACTTGGACAGCTCCCATGTCTGGTGCGTCGTCTATCACTGGATATCGAGTGCAGTACCAATACGGAGGCGTGTGGTACAGCCTGATCACTAACACGGGAACACCGCGCACGTCGTATCTCGCGGGCAATCTGACAAATGGCTCTGCGTACATTATGCGTGTTTGTGCGATCAACAATGTGGGACTCGGCACGTGCTCTGGCGAAGTGCGATTCGCCCCGCAGGCACAGGCAGGAGCCCCACTCACTCTGCGAGCTGTGCCGGATGACCGACAGGTCACCCTGTATTGGGCACAACCGGCCCTCGGTGGCGGTTCGCTGATTGGCTATCGGGTTCAAAGATCTACCAATGGAAGTACTTGGACCACAATCACCGATCGCGACTTGCAGACGCAGTACACCGATATCGGGCCAGAGAACGGCACCACGGTCTACTACCGAGTCGCGGCCGTCACCACTCCAATCAACGGCACTTTGGATCCCGGCACGGGCGTTCCGTCGTTGGTGTGGCTGAGCCCGTGGTCTCAGCTAGCCGCAACCCCCATGACTACATCGGAGTCCGTACAACTTCTGAGAGCGTCTACTGGTGATGAGTCAGTTGACCTGTCGTGGTCGCTGCCAGCGCGCAATGGTGGCAGCCCGATCATTGGCTACAAGATTGAGCAATCCGCAACGGGTGCGACATCGGGTTATACCGTTCTGACGGAAAACACCGGGAGCGTCAACACAACGTATGCCGTTCGCGGTCTGGTGAACGGCACCGCTTATTGGTTCAGGGTTACCCCGATCAACCGTATGGGAGTCGGCACCTCGACCACGGTGATGGCACAGCCCGCGCGTGGTGCCAAAGCACCCACTGCGCTTACGGCCACGCGCCCGGTGGGTGGTGGTGTTGTCGACCTGACCTGGTCCGGCGGCGGTGGCGGTGGCAGCGCGGTTGTTGGCTACAAGATTGAGCAGAGTGTTGACTCGGGTGTGACATGGAATGTTCTGACGCCGTCAACCACCGCAGTAGCAGCGACAGTCTCGGGACTAGCCGCCGATACCTTGACTCTCTTCCGCGTCACCACAATGGATCGCTTGGGTGCAGGTAGCTCTTCGACCGTTCAGGTTGTGCCCGCTGCTTACAGTGCAACGACAGTGGCTGCTCCTTCTAATGTGCGGGTACAACAGGGTGGCGCTGCGACTGAGATCGCTGTCTCGTGGGCTGCTCCGGTGCAAACAAATGGCGGCACTGTCACGGGCTACAAGGTGGAATACGGCACGACTTCTGCGCCTGCGACAGTTGCAAGTGCGAGTGTGACGCCTGCGGGATCTGGTCGCACCACTTACACGATCACCGGCCTGACCGCGACTACGCAGTACTGGGTCAAGGTGACCACCATGATCGGTGCAGTGCCCGGCGGTTCGTCGATTATGTCCATAAAGTCCTATGGCATTGCATCTGCGCCGAACTCCTTTGCGGGCACCACCGGGAACAGATTCGCGACCCTGACGTGGACAGCTCCGACGACACTTGGCGGCAACACCGCCAATGACCAATATGGTCTCTACGAGTTGCAGCAGTCCAGCGACTCCGGTGGCACGTGGACAACAATCTCCGAAGGCGCCACCACAGGTTATGCAGCGGGCGGTCTCAGCAACGGGACGACTTACCAGTTCCGAGTCCGCTGGAACACCACAGCTGGTGTGGGCACCTGGTCGTCAGTTGTGTCGCTGACGCCCAAGGCAACTACACCATCGACAACGGTTACGTTGCAGGTACGCAATCTCGTGGCCACGGTGATCTCAGGGAAGGTGCGACTCACCTGGGATGCGCCACTGGACAGCAATGGTCTCACCGTCTCCAGTTACAGCATTCAGTATGCCGATTGGGGCGTGACTGGCTGGGTGAACATGACCGGCGGACAATCCTTGGCTGCGACAACGTTCACGGATACGGCCGCCCCCGCAGGTGCAAACCGCGGCTACCGCGTAGTGCCCAACACTGAATCTGGTGCCGGGCAATGGTCTGACGCGGTCTTTGGACGATCCGTCGATGTGATGGGCAAGCCGACATCGTTAGTAGCCAAGCCACAAGTCGCAGGCATCGATCTGTCGTGGACAGCACCTGCGGCTACCGGCGGCGACACCTTGGACTTCTACTTGATCGAGAAATCTGCTGATGGCGTCACCTGGTCTGTGGCGTCCGTCAGCACCACCGCCTCTCTCGCGCTATCCATTGAGCCGCGCAGTTTGTGGTTCCTCCGCGTCACGGCCGTGGGACGTTACGGCGGCGCTGGACAGACGAGCAATGTCATCCAAGTCAACACCGCGACCGATGGCGCGGCGGTGGGCACGC
>JBIHZU010000009.1:0-18162 GCA_044240285.1 Candidatus Nanopelagicales bacterium
CAGCCATGAAGGAAATGAACTAGCCACAGGTGGCAGACTCTTCGCGTGCCCACCATCGCTGTCCTGTCCCTCAAGGGTGGCGTGGGCAAGAGCACCGTCACGCTCGGGCTCGCGGGCGCAGCCTGGCATCGAGGCCTAAAGGTCCTTGTCATTGATGCTGACCCACAGGCCAACAGCACCTCCGCGCTCGACCCCGGCCCCTTCGCGTTCACCCTCAATGATGTGCTGGCCGATGGCCGCCCGGGGATCGCAGCGGAGGCTGTCGTCCCATCTGGTTGGGGAAGTTCTGTGCATCTCATCGCCTCCGAACGGGCACTGTCACATCGCGAGATGAAGGGTGCAGCATCGCCAACTGCGCTGCGAAACTCCCTCGATGGAGTGTCCCAGAGGTACGACCTTGTTCTCATCGACTGTCCACCGGCATTGGGCGAACTCACGCGCAACGCCCTCGCAGCGGCAGATGCAGCACTCGTTGTCACCGAGCCCGGGTTCTTTGCAGTGCAGGGAGCCGCGCAGGCCATCGACGCAATAGAAGTGGCCCGTCCAGCAATCAATCTTCGGCTGCGGCTGTCCGGCATCGTGGTCAATCGCGTACGCGCATCACTCAATGAACACAAGTTTCGACTCGACGAACTCAAGTCCGTGTACGGAGACGCGCTACTTGAGCCCTATATCCCCGAGCGCAGCGCTGTTCAACAAGCTCAAGGTGCTGGGGTTCCTATCCAAGCGTGGCCATCGCCTGGCGCCCACGAAATTGTGGATGCTTGTGATGATCTACTCGACCATGTTCTCGAAAGGTAGTGCATGACAAAGAAGCCCGAACCCAAACCCGCACTAGTCCGTGCAGAGGATGCCGAGATTCATCCCGTATCCGGCCGTGTCGAATCACCCCGACGTCCGGTCAAGTCGAAGCAAGGCGCCACATCCGACACGATCACCGGGTCAGCTAAGGACAAGAATGTCGATTTGGCTGTGCGGGTGCCGAAGTCATTACGTAAGAAGATTCGCGCGATGGCCAAAGATCGCAACATGACCCCCGATGACATCGTCAGCGAAATTCTTCGCACAGCGCTTGATTAGCCCGCGCGTTAAGGGATCGGATTACGGGCGTCGTAGCGCAGAAATGCTGGGAATGCTGGCAAAAGCAACACCGTGCCAAGAACGCAGGCCAATCCACCGCTGACCACCGAAATCGTTTCGCCAAATACCGCTGCCACACCACCGGCCTCAACATCTCCGGCACGCGGGCCGCCCGCAACCACAACAGTGAATATCCCCTGCAGCCGCCCACGGTACTCATCGGGCGTAGCTGCTTGCAAAATCGTGTTACGGAAGATCGCACTGACATTGTCTGCTGCGCCAGCAAGCGCAAGCAAGAAGAGCGCCATCGGAAGCCAATGAATAAGTCCGAATGCAGCTATCGAACCACCCCACACAAGTACTGAAATGACAACGGCAAGTCCCTGTCTTCGGATGTGCGCCAGCGGGCCTGAGAAAATGCCAGACAGCAGCGCACCAACGGCTGGTGCCGCATTGAGAAGACCGACAACGAGTGCGACTTGGCGTATGTCACCGCCGTACCACAGCACCGCAATAGCAGGAAACAACGCGCGAGGCATACCAAAAACCATCGCGACGATGTCGACATAGAAACTCATCTGCAGGTTGCGCTTTCCCTTAAGGAAGCGAATTCCTTCGATCACTTGCGACCAGCCGCCACGCGGCTTGGCATTCTCGATGCGCTCTGGCGGGAGTGACGGCAGCCGCCACATTGCCCACACAGCAGCGGTGTAAGCGATAACGTCCACCAAGTAGGCGCTCGTAACACTCCCGGTTGCCGCAATAAGCAATCCGCCAAGAAGTGGGCCAACTGTGAACCCCAAGTTATACGTAATCATGCCGAGCGCATTGGCCGAGGGAAGTAACTCCGGCTTCACCAATCGCGGGATGATCGATTGCCGCGCAGGATTGCCGATCGCGTACATCGCCGACTGGACCGCGACCAGTGCGTAGAGAAGAGCGACTGACCCGAGGTCGAGCAGTGACTGCATGAGCAGCGCACCTGCACATACCCACATTCCCAACGCAGTGAGAAGAGCGACCTTGCGACGATCGTGCATATCCGACAGCGCTCCGCCGTAGAGACCGAGCGTGACGAGCGGCACCAACTGGAATAATCCAACAAGCCCAACAGCCAAAGATGAGCCGGTTATCGCATAGACCTGAATGCCTACGGCGACAGCAGTCATCTGCTGGCCGAGGTTAGCTATGCCATGCCCCACCCAGAGTCGACGGAATGGTGGACTGACCCGCAGGGGCGTGATGTCGGCAAGAAGTCGTCCCATCAGGGAGACAGCCGGATGACACGCCACGCAACTGGATCATCGAGCGAACCGGAACCAGCGAACCGCAATCGATCATGCAGCCGGGATTCGCGTCCCTGCCAGAACTCAATGCTCGTAGGACGAATACGCCAGCCGCCCCAGAATTCGGGGATCGGCACCTCGGCCGGGAACTGTGCATCCACTTCTGCGTATGAGGCGTCGAGCTGCTCCCGCGACACCGGCTGGGATTGGTGACTAGCCCACGCGCCTAGTTGAGATCCGCGGGGCCGCACAGCAAAGTATTCAGCCGCTTCAGAGCGGCTGACCTCGACCACCTCGCCCAGCACAACGACCTGTCGATGAAGCGCGTACCACGGGAACACCAGCGAAGCCTTCGGATTAGCGCGCAGCTCGACACTTTTCCGCGAGAGCAAATTCGTATAGAACGTGAAGCCGTCGCGGTCCACGTCCTTCAGGAGGACTGTGCGGGCACTGGGCTCGTTGCCCTCGGACGTGCCTAGGACCATGGCATTGGGTTCGATTACTCCGCCGGACTGGGCGTCGGCGAACCAGCGCTCGAATTGGGCAAGCGGTGTGCCAGCCAGATCTGATTCTTCGAGTCGCCCAAGGTCATAGTGAACCCGCATGTCGGCCAGCGGGCGATCGTTCATACCCCGATCCCACCACATCGGCGCAGGTCCCGCGCTGCCGCCGTGGAAGCAATGGGGTTGAATGGGGACACCTAGAGAGGAGCGCCCATGTCCACGTTCGTACCAGGACTCGAAGGCGTTGTTGCCTTCGAAACCGAGATCGCCGAGCCAGACCGCGACGGCAGCGCGCTGCGCTACCGCGGAGTCGATATTGAAGACCTCGTCGGGCGGGTGTCGTTTGGCAACGTATGGGGCCTGCTCGTGGACAACGAGTTCAACCCGGGTTTGCCCCCGGCTGAGCCCTACCCGCTGCCCGTCCACTCTGGTGACGTGCGCGTGGATGTCCAGTCGGCCATCACCATGCTGGCACCGGCGTGGGGTCTCAAGCCCCTCCTCGACATAGACGATGACACCGCTCGCGAGAACCTCGCGCACGTCTCCGTCATGGCGATGTCCTTCGTGGCTCAGTCCGCACGCGGCCTCGGCGTTCCGATGGTTCCACAGGCGCGCATCAATGAGGCCTCCACGATCGCGGAGCGGTTCATGGTGCGCTGGCGCGGTGAGCCCGATCCTAAGCACGTACAAGCAGTTGACGCATATTTCGTCTCCGCTGCAGAGCACGGCATGAACGCCTCAACATTCACGGCTCGAGTCATCTCCTCAACGGGTGCAGACGTCGCAGCCGCAATCTCGGGAGCCGTCGGAGCGATGAGCGGCCCACTTCATGGTGGCGCACCAGCTCGCGTACTCGGCATGATCGAAGAGGTCGAACGCACCGGCAACGCCGAGACTTACGTCAAAAGCGTTCTTGACCGTGGCGACCGTCTCATGGGATTCGGACACCGCGTCTATCGAGCAGAAGATCCTCGTGCGCGCGTGCTTCGTCGTACGGTCCGCGAACTCGGCGCCGAACGCTATGAGGTGGCTGAGGCCCTAGAGAAGGCGGCGCTCAAGGAACTTCGAGAGCGACGTCCTGACCGGGTGCTCGAGACAAATGTGGAGTTCTGGGCCGCGATCGTCTTGGATTACGCCCAAGTCCAGGCAAATATGTTCACGTCGATGTTTACGTGTGCCCGCTTGGCTGGCTGGAGCGCCCACATCCTCGAGCAGAAGCGCACCGGGCGGCTAATTCGCCCAACTGCTCGTTACCGCGGTCCGTCCAAGCGTCGGCCCGAGGACGTCCCTGGCTGGGATCCCGTCATGGTCGCTCCCTCGGGATACGTTCCCAAGAATCGCTAGTAGCCTTGGGGGGTGACCGACATCGTGCTCCCCGCTGACCTGATCCCAACTGATGGCCGCTTCGGCTCTGGACCCTCCAAGGTCCGTCCTGAGCAGGTACAGGCGCTCCTAGACGTCGCTACGACCTATCTGGGCACCTCGCATCGCCAAAAGACCGTGAAATCTCAGGTGGGGCGCCTTCGTTCGGGTCTGCGTTCGCTCTTTTCCCTACCGGACGGCTACGAAGTCGTCCTGGGTAACGGCGGTTCCACCGCCTTCTGGGACGTCGCGACCTTTGGGCTGATCAACGATCGTGCCCAGTTCCTCACCTTCGGCGAGTTTGGCGCGAAGTTCGCTCAGGGTGTCAAGGACGCTCCGCATCTCGGCGATCCGACTGTCATCACGAGCGATCCGGGTTCCGCCCCAGCCTTCTCCGCAGCGGCCGGAATTGATGCCTACTGCACCCCGCACAATGAGACATCGACTGGCGTCTACGTACCGGTCAAGCGGGTGGGCGGCGCCGATGCCGACTCCCTCATGATCATTGATGCCACTTCAGGCGCCGGTGGTCTCGCCGTCGATGCCAAGGAGTTCGACGTTTATTACTTCGCGCCGCAGAAGAGTTTTGGGTCTGATGGCGGTCTGTGGTTCGCGCTCATGTCCCCCAAGGCGCTCGCCCGTGCGAAGGCGATCTCCGAGTCCGGACGATACATCCCGCCGTTCCTCGATCTGCAGACCGCGATCGACAACAGCGTTCAGGATCAGACCTACAACACCCCCGCGCTCGCAACAATTTTGATGATGGCCGAGCAGGTCGACTGGTTCAATGCGCAAGGTGGCCTTGATTGGTGCGCAACGCGCACAGCAGCATCCTCGAGCGCTTTGTACTCTTGGGCTGAGGCCTCGTCATTCGCAACTCCATATGTCGCCAACCCGGCTCATCGTTCCGCCGTCGTCGGCACCATCGATTTTGACGAATCAATCGATGCTACGAAGATTGCAGCGGCGTTGCGTGCCAACGGCATCGTCGACACTGAGCCCTACCGCAAACTCGGACGCAATCAACTGCGTGTCGCAATGTTCCCGGCTGTCGAACCAGCCGATGTGGTGACGCTGACCAAAGCGATCGACCACATCGTCGGTCAACTTGCCTAATTCCACACACGCTCTCACTCGCCCGAACCGCACTCGGGCTACTTGGATCACCTATGTGCAGGTAGGCATGTGGGTGTGGTTCATGTACTCCGTTGGACCAGCCTTGCAGTCGATCGATAAAGAGACGCCCATGAGCGCGTCACTGCTTGCGCTGTACGGGACCGGAATCGCGATCGGCACAGTCATCGCTGGATTGGTGCTCACACGCTTGACACATAAATGGGGACGCGGACAACTGCTTCGCCGAGGCTCCTTCATCCTGATGGGCGCTGTCGTGGTGTTCACCTCAGGATTGCCTTTCTACGTAACGATGCTTGGACCACTCATCGGTGGAATCGCTGGCACATTTATCATCATCGGCGGTAACGCCTTTCTCACCGAAACCCAAGGACCCGCCGCTCCGACCGCCATCACCGAGAGCAGCACATGTGGTTCTGCACTAGGGCTTCTAGGACCAGTGTTGGTGGGCGTGGGATCAGCAGTGATCACATGGGGGTGGCGATTGGGCCCATGGCTCCTCGTTGGTGCTCTCGTAGTTCTTGAGCTCATCCGGGGCCGTGACCTTGAGGTCTTCGATGCACAGACGGGTCATGCGGACGACGAGCCCATGGTCGAACATCTCCAAGGTGGAGCGATGCCCCGCCTCTACTGGTGGGCTGGCGCCACTCTTGTCGCACTAGTCGCTGTCGAATTCACGCTTACTACGTGGGGTGCGACGTTGATGCGAGAGCAAGGTGGCCTCGGAGACGCTGCTGCCGCTGCCGCTGTCGCATCGCTGTCTGTCGGAATGCTTGTCGGCCGGTTTACCGGGTCACGCCTCACCGAGCGCATCTCTGCTGAGCTTCTCTTCAGAATCGCCATCGTCATAGCCATCATCGGCTTCACGATCATGTGGCTGTCAACCAACGGACTCCTGATGTTGTGCGCACTTGCCTTTACGGGACTTGGAGTCGGGCTGCATTGGCCGCTAGGGATCTCCCGCGCAATTCGGGCATCCCAAGGTCGCCCTGATCGCGCCGGTGCATTGGTGAGTATTGGCGTGGGCGTGGTGGGCGGTCTTGCTCCAATCCTGCTCGGCGGCGCATCAGAGTCCTGGGGCATACACCTAGCCTTTGTGCTGGTGCTGATTCTCCTCGGAATAGCGCTCGTCATTTCACTCAGGTTCAGTGTGCCTGACCCTCTCACTGAGAGCCGCTCCCCTGCACTCTGACGCAGGAATCTCTCTACGCTGGCGTCGGCGCCCAGTCCTGAATCACGCCATCCTCACGGAGGGCCGTCCAAAAGTCAGCAGGGATGACTTCAGCGGCGCTGGTGAAGTTCTGTTGTTGCTGAGCGACTGAGCTTGCGCCCAGACACACACTGACTACAGCTGGATGGGCGGCGGCAAACTGGATTGCTGCGGCGGCGAGTGACACTGAGAACTCTGTGCAACGCCTCTTAATGCGGTCAACTTCAACCACGATTTCCGCTGAGGGTTCCCCGTAGTTGAATCGGCCCGAATCTGACGCCAGAATTCCTGTGTTGAAAACTCCACCCGCGATTACCGCAATGCCTCGTTCACTACACGTTGTCATAAATTCCTTTGCCAAGGAGTGATCCAGTAGCGTGTAGCGCCCTGCTACCAGAAGGCAGTCAATATCCGATTGCTCCACAATTCGGCGCAGCGCACTTGCCTCATTCAGAGCAGCACCCACAGCTCGAATCACGCCCTCTTCGCGCATCGCGATCATTGCGGGGACCGCGCCCTCGAGGGACTCCACCATGCGATCCTCGTAGTCAGCCCCATGAATAAACGAATCAACGTCATGCAGAAACGCAATATCGATGCGATCGGTCATTATGCGATGAAGACTTTCGTGAATCTGTCGCTTTGCGGCATCACGAGAGTAATCAAATTCTGCTCGCATCGGAGGCGGCTCCACCCAAGGCCAGGCCTCAAACGAACCTCGTGCGGCAGGGTGCAGCGTTCGTCCGACCTTGGTGGACAGGACAAAATCATTGCGCTCGTGCTGAAGCAGGAAGTGTCCTAGCCGATGTTCGCTTAGTCCATTGCCGTACATAGGCGCAGTGTCGAAGTATCGGACGCCGCTTTCCCATGCATGGCCTATTAGCGTCTGCGCAAAGTCCTCGGACATGGCCGAGAATCGATTACCAATCGGCGCAGCACCGAAGGAAACCTCCGTAACAGCGACGGGAACCTTCGCAAAGGTGCGTGTATGGGAAACATTCAGACTCACAGGGAACCTCCTCGTTGGCGAACTAGAACTCTTGGTCGCTTCCTTACTCCTCGATTTTTTCCACACATACACATCCCTGCCCAGCCTCTGACACGGTAGCCTGTCAGAGGCTCGACGGGCGGGCATCCGCCCAATACTTTGCTCTGCACTTGTACTTTGGCGGACTAACACTTCCGCGTCGACACTCACCGCTGGGAGGCACGATGGACGCATCAAAAGTTGAACCGACAATCACGGGAGAAGGTCCCGTCGTGGTTCTAGTGCATCCGCTCGGTGCAGACCGTCGATATTGGAATTCCGTCGTCGAATCTCTGCCCGGACGCACACTGATCACCTACGACCTGCCCGGCCATGGTGGGACGCCTCCCGCAGATGCGCAGTACTCCATTGAAGAGCTCGGCGAACAACTGCTGTCGATGATGACCGGCCTCGGGCACCAGACTTTCTCCATTGTCGGGGTGTCGATCGGTGGACTTGTTGCACAGGCCGTCGGTGCCGTGGCGCCAGAGAGACTCCAGAGCCTCGTACTCGCGGACACAGTGGCCGTCTACCCGCCGGACTTCGCCGCCAACCTCTCCGCACGATCAGTTTCAGTTCTCGAAACCGGCACGGTCGGTTTGGTCGATGCCACTTTGGCCATGTGGTTCACCGCGGATTACATCGCAGCAGATGGATCTGGGGTGGGGCTAGTCAGGTCGATGTTGGCCAGCGCCCATCCGCAGGGCTACGCGCAGGCCTGTAGGGCCCTCGTGGCAGCAGACCTCACCGCGTCTACACCAGCAATTGGCGTGCCGACGCTGATCCTGTGCGGCGGCGATGACCTGCCAGCCTTCACTGCTGGCGCCCAATGGCTCGACGAGCACATGCCAGACACCCGTCTTTCTTGGCTCGAGGGCGGGCGGCATGGTGCGGTGCTGGAATGTGCTGACTCCACACTCGCCGAGTTAGCGGGCTTCCTGCCGCTTAGTCAGCAGTAATCAGGGCGCGATCATGCCGGCGGACAGATCAATGTCCGCTCCTGACAATGCCGGCATCCGAAGCATGGCCACGGCAGCTTCGCCGACCTCGAACTCCTCCACTAATCGACGGTCGGCGGACCGGCTCACGAATGCTGCCTCTGCTTCGGCTTCGGTGATACCGCTTGCAATCGCCTCAAGTTTGAAGTTACGGGTCATTCGAGGACCACGTACGGGCCCGGGCGAAAGAGTGTTGACCGAAATCCCCAAAGGACCCACTTCTAGGGCAAGAGTCCTGGTGAGCCCGATGATTGCCATCTTGCTCGCTGAATACGGAGTCCGTCGAATTAGCGGTCTCTTACCCGTCACTGACGCCAAATTAATGATCTGTCCGAAACCGCTTTCGATCATTGCAGGCAGAAATGCACGACACATGAGATACACGCTTCGGACGTTCACGTGGAAAACCTCGTCCCACTCCTCCGGGAGAATGTCGGTAATCGGCGCCACCGGTCCTGCGATTCCTGCATTGTTGATCAGGATCGAAACAGGGAGACTCACTGATGCCCGAAGCTGATCAACGGCTTGCGGGTCGGATACGTCGCAGACCTCCACTGACGATGGTCCGGCTAGAAGACTGGCAGTCTCCTTAAGACTCGCTGCGGTGCGTCCCACGAGAATCACGTGAGCTCCTTGCGCGCTCAACGACAGGGCTATCGCACGGCCAAGTCCATTGCCCGCTCCGGTGACCAGCGCCACCCGTCCAGAGATTTCGGGAAGTGGGCCCACACTCACGTGACGATTCCGTCAAGCCAGTCGGGAACCTTATTCAACGACTCCATCGCGCGGATGTCACCGGAGCGCGCATGACCTTCGAACGACTCTACGCGTGAAGCTCTCCCACATCGAAGACCCAAATCAGCGCTACTGGCTGAGTCGCGCACCTCCTGATAGGTAACGGTCCGGAGAAACTTGCCCACCCATAAGCCACCGGTATAGCGAGCCGCTCCTCGAGTGGGGAGTACGTGATTGGTTCCAATCACCTTGTCTCCATAGGACACGCAGGTCCCCTCCCCTAGAAAAAGCGCACCGTAGTGGTTCATGTGCTCCAGGGCCTCACGAGGATTTTGGGTGAGGATTTCGACGTGTTCGGACGCATAGGAGTCCGCTACTGCATACGCCTCTTTCAGATCGGCGACAACGATCACCTCACCGTAATCACGCCACGCCGGTTCAGCGAAATCACGCGTCGGCATGGTCGGCAAAATCTTGTCCACAAGCGCGATCACTTCGAGAGCTAGTTCATGCGATGTGGTCACCAATACCGCAGGGGAATCGGGGCCATGTTCTGCTTGGCTGAGTAGGTCGACGGCAACTGTGAGTGGACTAGCCCATTCATCAGCAACAACAAGGATCTCCGTTGGGCCGGCAACCAAGTCAATACCGACGCGTCCCGCCAACTGCCTCTTTGCCTCGGCAACATAAGCGTTTCCGGGTCCAGCGAGCAGATGAACTGCATCGATGGACTGAGTCCCAAGTGCGAGCGCGGCGACAGCTTGGACTCCACCCATCAAGTAGATCTCGTCAGCGCCAGCCATCGACATCGCAGCAACGGTGGCCGCTGGAATCTCTCCCCGGATCGGTGGAGTGCACGCTGCAACCCGTGACACTCCGGCAACCTTTGCCGTCACGATGGTCATGTGCGCACTAGCAACGAGGGGATAGCGACCTCCCGGTACGTACGCCCCCGAGGCAGCGATGGGGTTGTGTCGATGTCCAAGGAATACCCCGGGCAATGTCTCGACTTCCAGATCCAAAAGCGTGCCGCGCTGGTGCTGGGCAAATGAACGTATCTCGGCCTGCACCCATCGAATGTCGTCAATGACCTCGTCAGGAAGCGTAGCGACTATTCGATCAATCTCTTCGGGCGCCAACCGGAACGATTCGGGCGACCACTTGTCGAATTGCTCAGAGTATCTCCGCAGCGCGACATCGCCCTCGGACTCGACTTCGGCGATGACGCGCTGGACAGTCTCCCGGACCGAATCGTCTGCAATCGCACGCGCCTTGCTTGGCTGCGCTTCCTTCAGTCTCAGCATGTGCGTCACACCCCACCCGAGTTAATCGGGAGCGGAGCGTTTGCCGACTCCTTTAATTCCACTGTGGTGAATGCCAACTCTGTGTCCCCAACATTCCCGAGATCGTGAAGCATCGAATCACCCTCACCATAGGAAAAGAACATGGTGTCACCAATTTGATAGTGAACCAATTCAGCCTTGCCGCCCATCGAATGCTGCAGACTGGTTCCGGCGCTGACTGTGGTCCAGAAGTAGTCCAACACGTGGCGATGGGCCACATAGCGCTCTCCTGGTTGCAACCTGATACTCCACACCCGGACGCGCTCATTCTCAAAAAGAAGTTCCCCAGCAACCCGGCCGTTGTTCGCATTGACAGCGAAATCTCTGCGTATGTCGGCAGGCCAGTCATCCTCTTTAGTGGAGAGAAGTTCCCTTCGCGGCTGACGTCCAGGTGTGTATTCGGTCATGACCCATCTCTGTCGATGACCGGAAGCAACAAAAACGCCGGGCGCTCCGGGTCGGTGTAGAGATTCACGCGACCACCGAATGTCTCAACGGGACGATCCGTCGTATCGTCATGTAGGAAGGGCCCACACCCCTTGAGGTCATTCTTGAAGTTAGAAAGTCGCGCTGGCTGTGCCTGCGGGTACTCATAATCCTTGCCCCGAATAGTGAGCGCGATACGCGAACCAGCCGGAATTACCAAACAGGTAGGCAATATCTCCACATCGAGCTCATAAATCTCGCTCGGTGTTAGCGGCTGGAGCTCATCATGAGTGTGATACGGGCGGTAAGGAGTGCTCAACTTACGATCCAACTTGCGGTGCGATCCACGAAGCCAACCCTGTGCGATCGGGGTGTACGGATCAATAGCTCCTTGGAACACCACCTCATTGCCCGCTGGATCAAACACCCGAACCACGGCAAAAATGTCGACATCGTCCGTGGATGAGGACACGAAGATCTTCAGCGCAGATGGGCCGGTGATCTCGGTGTCCTTTGCGAGTGGTTCGGTGAAGAAGGTAAGACCTTCACCAAGGGCATCGTAGGAAGCGCTCTGCTCTGAGTCAGGCTGTGTACCGCCTAGCTCGAGAGTGCCGGGATTGAGAAACAGCGGAGTCCACTTTGTCCCTTGCAACGGCCATTCAGCCTCTTCGCGAAGGGTAAAGGTCCCGTCAATGTGCCGAACATTCAAGAGGACTGGTGGCTGCTCGCTCCACCCGGTGTTTTCACCTTTGAGGAAGTGGCCAAAGAACTTCTTCTGCAATGCAACGCCGTAGTCGGTGTAGAAGTGAGTCCAATGCTCAATACCATGCATCTCCAGCCACTTCTGAGAGGAAGCTGATCGCACGAATCCCTCAACGTTTCCTCTCAGGTGCAGACCCTGACCGCCCCAGTTGCCTGCGCTAAAAAGCGGCACTGTGATCTTGTCCCATGCACCGGAACGATCGCGGTGATACTCGTCATCTAGCGGATGCGCAAGAATCGCATTACCGAAGTCGGAAAGATTTTGCGCGAGTTCTTCATCTGAGAGAGTCTCAGGGCCGCACACAAGCTCGCCAGTATTCGGATTGACGGGACCGCGCTCTCCTAGCCCGTATTGCACCGTCTTGACCTGCATGTCGTACCAGTTGGCCCAAAAGGTCGAGACGATGCCGCCATGATGAGTGGCGTCGCGGTACCAGTCCGAAGACCCTTCCCAGATACACATCGCCGTCAAATGAGGCGGTTGCAACGAAGCGACTTGCCACTGATTCATACCGTAATACGAGATGCCGTTAATGCCCACCTTGCCGCTACTCCAAGGTTGTACTCCGGCCCATTCAATGCATTCATAAAAATCGCGTGTCTCGTCCGGCGAGAAGTGATCGATAAAACCAGGAGACCTTCCAGCACCGCGCGAATCAACACGCACGCATACATAGCCGTCTGGAACCCACTTCTCTGGGTCGACGACCTCCCAGTTCTGGTACTTATTGCTTGAACCAGCAGCCACATCGGGGTGCTTCTCCACCATTCGGTTCCAGGCAGAGGGATAACCCTCTTGAAACGGCAGACCCTTCGCGTACGGGCCATACGTGATGATCACGGGATACTGGCCATCCTCGATAGGCCGATAAATATCTGCCCGAAGGACGAGACCATCGCGCACCCTGATGGGTACGTCCCAGTCAATTCGCATACCGTCTTTCACTTCGCTGACCACGCCGCTTGCATCGTTCATTGCCGCTTCCTCATTCCACAGTCGAATTCATTGAAGTTGATCCTCTTGCTGCCTCCGCCAAGGCTGGCGGAGGCAGCAAGGATTGGGTTACGGGACGTACGAAATCGCGTCGCCCACGATGTGGCATCCGGGAGCGAGCATGGGGCTGCCATTGACGCGATGCATAGAGACTGCAGGCGGATCAATGGGGAACGCGTTTGCCAGTTCCTGCGCGGCGGGTGCCAGCATGTTCCAGCCGTCCATGAACACCTTGAGTCGGCAGAGGTTCGCGAGGCTGGTTCCGGCTGCAACCGAGATCGCCTCGATCTGCGCAAGAATCGCGCGCATCTGCGCCGAGCCTTGATCGACATACCGCTCGAAACCCACTGGTGTGCGAGTGGAGAGAACGCCCCGCGAATCCACAGCGCGCAAGGTACTGAAGAACAGGAAGTTACCTACCTTCACGGCCTGTGGCTCGTGGCCAAAGGGCGTCGGTGCCTTGTCAGTTTTGATGGTCACCGGCTCCAAGTTGGAGTCATTGGCCAGCAAGTCCATGGTCACTTCAAAGCGCCAGCCCTTGCCCCCAAGACCCGAGTAGGGGACCACCGTTCGCGCTGGGGGATTCTTCGGGAACCACTTCTTCCACACAGCATCCATGGACGAGAAATCGGCAGGGTGCCCGATGTAGACCGTGGCATTTACGCAACGCTCGATCGATGAACCGGCAACTTCTGCAATGCCTGCCTGCTTTTCCAAAACGAGGTTGACCTGCTCAGCCATCTCATCGCCGTACCAGAGGTATTCGTTTGGCCGGGTGCGCGGATCAGTCCCACGTGGTTCACCCATGTGCTTCTCGCTCATCCAGTCGCCCTGCCAGTCGGTGGGGACCTCGCCGGCCAGCTTCACCCAGTCACCGAAACGAATTGCGGGTGAGTACCCCGCGAGAGGTGTTGCCATGCCGCCGGGAACCTCGAAACGTTCCTTCTTCACTCCGGGTGCACCGATTAGGTCGACCTGAAGATCGACGCCCGGGATGGGCAGGTCGGTCACGCCGAAGCCCACCGACGGTGGTCGGGCCTCGTCGATGTATTCATTTCGTGTCTCCAGATAGGGAGAGATGGAGATGCCCTTCGACCAGGTGTCTCTGGTCGTATCGAAATCCTGCTGAGTCGGGTGATCTGCCCGGAAGAACTGCTCGACCCGGATCGGGTCGGTCTTCAGGTTTGCGCCTGCCGCTTCGAAGATTTTGGCCAATCTCTGCAACGTGGCATGCGACTGCTGGCGCAGACGGGCGTTGTCGTAGGACGCGGGCCGGTACAACGCATCGGGATCGGTGAACCCCACTGAGTCAACGGGGCTCTCGAAATCCGTAGCCATGGTTCCCGAGCAGAAGAGCCAGCCGCCGGCAAGAATGCCAGGGCTGGAGAACTTCGGCGCAAAACCTGGCTTGGGTAGACCGGGGGCGTCAATGGCCTTACGGCCGGGGCTGGGCTTATCTGACATGTTCATCTCCTTAGAAGGTTGATTTCTATGACGATCAAATACCTGGACCGAACAGACCAAAATCGAAAGCGGGGTCACCGGGAACCCAACTGTTTTCGAACTGTGAACGCGCTCCCATCTCGCGGACTCTGCTGAAAAGATTGCGGCCCATCTCGAGTTGGGCCGGCTCCCAGTTAGCCAACGCTTCGGTGACATCAAACTGCGACTTCTCAAGATGCTCTGCCAGCGTTATACCGTCGCTCACCGCCTTGGCGGTCCAAGCAGCCGCATGTGGGCGAGAAGCGAAGGCCGCATCCCCTATGAGCGCCACACGCCCATAAGCCATTCGACTGACAATCGTGTCTTGCATGATCTGGATGTAAGGATTCGCCGTCTTTGTCACGACCTCAGAGGCGACGGTCGGAAGCAGAAGTTCGGCGTCGATCCTGACCTGATCAATAAACTCTTGCTTAACCTCGCCCGCTTGAACCGACACCGAGCAAAGGCGACCTTTGCGATCAGTGACCATACTGGTGAACTGGTCTCCTGCCGGGACGTTTCGGTACCAGACAAAGTTCATCAGCCGCTCGCCGACGCTCAACTGCCCATCAAGTCCTGGAATGGGATAGAGGATGATGTGCGTGTTTTCGCCCACGTAGTACGACATCGAATCCGACAACGCCGTCAATGTGCTCGAAGTCAGAAACGACTCCTCGACGGTCCCACGCCAGCCAATGTAGCCGGCGTACTCCGAATGGGTCTGCGGTGAAAGACGCGCTCTTCCGACAGAACTGATTCCGTCCGCGAAGATGACGAGGTCTGCCGAGCACACCGATCCATCCTCGAAAGTGACAACAGCTTCATGCTCATCCTGAGCTATATCTACAGCCGTAGCCCCAGCGTGGTAGTTGGCGCTTCCGAACGTAGCCAGCAAAGCCTTGTGAAGCGTGGACCAGGATGTGTTGTGCCAGACCTTCTGCCGATTGCTTACGACGTTGCCGTCGCGGTCAAAGTAACGCAGAAAATCTGTACGAGTACTCACGCGATCAAGCGGTAAACCGAGAGTGCCTGAGAACCAATCAATCACATTCTGCTGCAGCACGATGCCACCGCCGCGACTCTTCATCTCAGTCGCGGAGCGTTCAAAGACCTCGACGTGGCAACCCAGCGATCGCAACTCAATGGCGGCGGTGAGACCAGCCACTGATCCGCCAACAATCGCCACTGTCAATGGCACGGACTCAATCTTCAAGTATCGCCACCGCCCTCGTCGGGCCACCATGGGCGCCGCGCAACTTCAGCGGGAAGCCGGCAAAAACAAATCTGCGGTTGACGACCTTGTCCAGATTGGCGAGATTTTCGTAATGCGTGACGTGCGCATGACGACACATCATGTGGCAGGGATAGGTCTTGCTGACGGGATTGTCTGGCGTCGGAGAGTCAACACCGAAAGTCTTCACCCCACGATTCAGGATCCACTCACTCGCAGTCGTCCCTAGACCGGGAAACAAGGAGAGATAGTCGCGTTGGCCAGCATAACGATTCCACGTGCCTGTGTGCAGCAGGAGAATGTCCCCGGGCTGGACCCGCAAACCAGAAGCCGCTTCCGCAGCATCGAGATGCTCCGCGGTGATGTCCGTCTGGGCGGGTACGTGCGAGACGTCGAGGCAGATACCAGGACCGTAGAACAGGTCTAGGTCCATCTGATCAATGGTCTGTGCGGACGGGTCCGGATCTAAATGAGAGAACGAATCCACGTGAGTGGGTCCATTGTCGTTAAACATGACGCCTTTGGTCTGGAAGGAGAACCCTCCCTCAAATCGAAGAGCCGTCTCCTCATGCGAGGCATGATCAAAGAAAACCGTCTTGGAGTGACCGGGGTAGACCATCATCCCCTCATAGATGTCCTGCGACAGATCGACGATCATCGTGCTCCTTCGGGAAATGTGGATGGTTGTGAATCAGAGTCCGTATCTGTGGTCGGGCGCCGAGAAGGCGCCCGACCACAGATATGTCGAACTACTACTTCTTCAGGCTGTTCAGATCAACCTTGTCGGCTGAGTCCGGGACGCCAAGGACGTCAATTCCGGGCAGAACGATGGTGCCGTTCTCAAGCGCCACCTTCATCTCATCAACCTTGGCTCGCACGTCCGCGGGGACGACACTCTCCAGGTTGTAGTAAGGAGCGAGCGCCATTCCATCGCCCCAGCTGGTCATCACAGACTCTGAAGTCCACGTGTCACAAGCGACATCCGACACGAATCCGCCGGTGATGAGATCCAAGCCGTAGAGCACACTGGTGAGCACTACCTCAGGAGCCTGATCGTGCTTGTCGTTGTACTGAGGAATGACGTAGTGACCTGGTGTCTCACCCATCACCTTGAAGATGCCCTGCGTCGCCTGATCTGTGGCCGAGAAGATGATCTCAGCTCCGGCAGCCTTCATCGCAGTCGCAGCAGCGCCTGCCTTTGCGGCATCTGTCCAGGTATTGATGTACGTACGCTGGGTCTTGATGTCGTTCTTGGCGTAGCGAGCACCGAGCGCGAAGCCCTCCATCTCCGAGGTGAGAGCGGGGAATTCGAATCCGCCGATGGTGCCGACCTGGCCCGAGGTGTTGATGAGACCAGCGAGGTACCCTGCCACAAACGAGCCAGCCCACAGTTCGGGCAATTTGGCGCTCTCGTTCGCCGTCGGCGCATCAATGAGACCAACTTGACCAAAATAGGTGTCCGGGTACTGCGCCGCTAGCTTGTTGGTCACGTCGACCATCGAGGCATTGGCATTGATGACAAGGTCGTAACCTTCAGCGCCGAACGCGTTTCCAGCCTGCTCGTAGTCTCCGGGCTCGTTGAGATTGTCAGACACAGCGAGCTCGCCGCCAATTGCGTCTGTCGCGTCCTGCGCTCCCCTGGCGACCGCTTGTCCCCAAGAACCATCGTTTGCGGTACCAGGCGTGAGCAGTGCAACCTTGATCGGCTTGCAGCTAGGCGGAGCAGATGTGGTTGGGGCGGCCGATGTAGTTGGCGCCGGTGCAGAACTGCTGCCTCCCGACGATCCACCCGAACAAGCAGCAAGAAGCATCGCTCCCGCCGCAATTGCTATGGAACTTTTCACAATCAGTTTCACGGTAAATCCTCCAGTGTGTGGTGACATGAACAAAGCGGGCGGGGCTTAGACCTTGAACTCCTTTCCCATCGCGGCTGGGTAACGTGCCTTCCGCCAGACGGCGAGGGCGACAAGTGTGGCGATGTACGGGAACGCGACCCAGAAATATCGCGCGCCCCCCGAAGCGAAGGGAAGCTGCTCGCTGTAGAACTGCAGAGAGGCAGCCACACCAAAGAAGATTGAAGCCAACAAGATCCCGTAGGCAGAGAAGCGACCGAGGACAACCATCGCAAGAGCGATGAATCCGGCTCCGCTGGTGACACCGGGGAGGAAGATCCCACTCTCCGCTAGCACAAGCGCTGCTCCACCCAGGGACGCGAGGACGCAACCGATACCGAGTGCTATCCACCGTAGGCGCATTACGGGAACACCGTTTTCGTAAGCGACCAAGGGCATCTCGCCAGCAGCCTTGATGCGCAATCCAAACCAAGTCCGGTTAAGAAGGAGTGAGACGCCAATCACGATAACGATCGCCGCATAGACAACAATATTTTGGTTGAAGAGGATTGGCCCCAGGATCGGAATGTCGGTGAGCGGGCCGAAGGAAACCTTCGGAAGCGCGCGGACTTGGCCGACGTCGCCTTCGAAGCGCGTAAACAAGGTCGCCGTTAAGCCAAATGCGAACAAATTGAATAGCAGACCCGTAACGATCTGTTCAGTCTGTCGCCACAGGTAGAGAGCACCCAGAATCGCC
>JBIHZU010000120.1:0-5656 GCA_044240285.1 Candidatus Nanopelagicales bacterium
CAGTGAGCACCAACACGCCAAAGAGAAGAAGAAAAACGAGAAGAATCGCACTCACGATCGGGCCGACCGCAGATACGACCGGCGCTGTCACTGCCCAACCGATGAGGCCTGCTGCTCCCCCGAGCGCGTCCCAGCCATCACTCAGCGACGGAGTGCCGGACTGCAGATGCCACAGCCCAGCTGCAGCGATGACAATCGCAATCGATCCGATCAAAATCCGGCCAGTTGTCGCACCTTGCTCGGGATGTCGAAGCGTGCGCCAAGCCGCAACCGCAAAGAGCACCGGAATAACGATGTCGAGCGCGCCAATCAGAGCCGCTGACACCGTGCCGAGACCAGCCACCATCCAGCCGTCGACCCCGAACCAGATAGCTGCGGCAGAAACGACAGCTGCACCTAGGAGGAGCAACCCCAATCCATCGCGCCGATGCTCTGCCGGAAGGTCACGAGCACCAGTTCCGACACGACGCGAGACTGTGCCGACCATGAGAGCAAGGCCACCCCAGATTCGGGCGATAACGCGGCCCACTCCACCTAGAAACCGACGGGATGGCTTGGGCGCTGCCTTCCTCGAGCTGGATTTCGCCGCCGGCTTTCGGGCGCGCGAGGAGGTAGTGGCCATGTCGGAAGGTTACCCGCCAGATCCCACTTGTCCCGGCTGTCACACCCGCCACGCGTGTCGTGTCGCCTAAGTCTCCACGACTACAGGGATGATCATCGGCCGCCGCCGGTGAGTGTGGCTGACCCATCTGCCCACGGTCCGCCGAACGAGTTGCTGCAGCTGGTGAGAGTCGACAACCCCATCGGCGAGGGCTGCCTCGAGAACCTCGCGGACCTTTTCCAGAACCCCATCAAAGGCCTGATCGCCTTCGACGACCCCTCGGGCATGTATTTGCGGCTCTACCACCACTCGCCGTTCGGCAGCATTGACAACGATGAAGATCGAAATGAACCCCTCTTCACCTAGGACCCGCCGGTCCTTGAGTGACTCTTCGCTTATGTCGCCAACTCCGGATCCATCTACGTAGACATAGCGCACTGGGACGGCGCCCACAACCTTTGCAACACCATCACATAGGTCCACCACCGCACCGTCTTCGGCAACGATGACATTGCTTTCAGGAACTCCAGTTGCACGCGCGAGAGCGGCATTAGCCCGAAGGTGGCGCCACTCACCATGCACGGGCATCACGTTGTGGGGCTTCACAATGTTGTACAAGTAGAGAAGTTCACCAGCAGATGCATGACCCGACACATGCACAAGAGCATTGCCTTTGTGCACGATTGTGGCGCCAAGACGCGTAAGTCCGTTGATGACGCGATTTACGGCGTTCTCATTGCCGGGGATAAGACTCGACGCGAGAACAATCGTGTCGCCTGGGCCCACAGCAATCGCGTGGTCGCGATTGGCTATCCGAGAAAGTACAGCCATGGGTTCACCCTGCGATCCAGTACAGATCAGGACAGTTCGATCATCAGGAAGACCGGGAAGCTCGTCAACGCTGACCATCGTGCCGCCAGGAATCGTGAGATAACCAAGATCGCGAGCCACGTGCATGTTGCGCACCATGGAGCGGCCCACGAACGCCACCTGCCGACCATGCGCGTGCGCAGAATCAATAACTTGCTGAATGCGATGAACGTGGGACGCAAACGAGGCAACGATGATGCGCCCCGAGGCACGATGAAAGACTGCATCAAGGACCGGCATGATCTCGCGCTCTGAAGTCACGAACCCGGGAACTTCTGCGTTTGTAGAGTCGACCAATAGCAGGTCGACTCCCTCCTCGCCGAGGCGAGCAAATCCAGCCAAGTCCGTGATGCGGCCATCCATCGGCAGCTGATCCATTTTGAAGTCACCGGTGTGCAGAACCGTGCCACCTGGGGTTCGAATCCCTAACGCCACAGCGTCAGGGATCGAGTGGTTGACCGCGAAGAACTCGACATCGAATGGTCCAAGTCGCTCACGTTGGCCTTCGCGTACCTCAAGCGTCAACGGGGATATGCGATGCTCGCGAAGTTTAGCTTCAAGGAGAGCGAGCGTCAGTCTCGTTCCTACCAGCGGGATATCTGACTTGCGTCGCAGCAGGTAGGGCACTGCACCGATGTGATCTTCATGGCCGTGCGTCAGGACAACTGCAACGACATCATCGAGCCGCTCGGAAATGGGGCCAAAGTCAGGAAGAATTAGGTCAACTCCTGGCTGCGAGTCCTCAGGGAACAGCACTCCACAGTCCACGATCAGGAGCTTTCCGTTGCACTCCATCACTGTCATGTTTCGACCGATATCGCCTAGACCACCCAGCGCGTAGATACGCAGGGTGTCCGGCTCGAGAGGAGGCGGCGGCGGCGGCAACTGTGAGTCGGGATGTGTCATGCGAAGCCGGGAACGCCACTCTCAGCGAGATCTCGGCGTAGGACCGCGATCTGCTCAGGAGTCGCATTGACAAGAGGAAGTCGTACGGGTCCAGCAGGAAGTCCCTGCTCATTGAGGCCCGCCTTGGTCAAGATCACACCTGCTGTTCGGAAAATTCCGGAGTAGACCGGAAGCAAAGCGCTGTTGAGTCTAATGGCATCAGCGACACGTCCGGCGAGGAAGGCGTCACGCACGGCCTCGATTCGGTCTCCCATGAAATGTCCGGCGACCGAAATGGCACCCACAGCTCCGACGGATAACAGCGGGAGATTCATCGCATCGTCGCCTGAATACCACGGCAAACCGGTTCGCCGAATGACCCACTGAGCAGCTTCAAGATCGCCCTTCGCATCCTTATTGGCAACGATGCGCGGATGCTCAGCGATGCGCACCAATGTCTCAGTCTCGATGGCGGTTCCAGTGCGCTTGGGGATGTCATAGGTGACGATCGGGAGGTCGGTTGCATCGGCAATCGTCAAGAAGTGCTGCGCCACACCCTCTTGAGGCGGTCGGTTGTAGTAGGGAGTGACGACCATGAGCGCGTCTGCACCAGCCTGCGTCGCCTGTCGCGCGATCTCCACCGTGTGAAGCGTGTCGTTGTTACCGACTCCGGCCACCACGTGCGCCCTGTCGCCGACCGCATCGACTACAACTCGGAGTAGCTCGACCTTTTCTTCGTCTGCGGTGGTTGGGGATTCACCCGTCGTGCCGCTGACCACCAGCCCGGTGTTGCACATGCGATCGACGAGGTAGGTCGCTAGCGCAGCCGCTCCATCAAGATCCATCGAACCGTCCGCATTAAACGGCGTGACCATCGCGGTCAGCATCGTCCCGAAGGGCGCGGTGGTGGAAGTAACCTGCACGGTAGGAGGATATCGCGGCTAGGGGGCGACGCGTCCGGCGGCGCAGAAGGACGTATGCGTCAGCGGCATGAGCCCCGCCCAGAGGTCCTCCATCTTCTCCGCCACCATCTCGATTTCGCGCTGCGGATACGACGGGAAATGACTGTCCTCACGCTTGGTCCTCAGCGAGAGAAAATTCATGAGCGCGCGAGCGTTCATGGTGACGTACATCGACGAGTAGGTAGCCACGGGTAGTACGCCACGAGCGACCTCCCGAGCAACCCCGGCGTCAAGCATGCGGCGATACGCCACATAGGACTCGGTGCACGCACGCTTGGTCTCTGCGACGACGACTTGGTATTGCTCTTCAGTGCCTTCAACAAACACGTACGCCCCCGGCTTGCCCTGCTGGACAAGTCGACGCTCTGGCGCTGGCAGATAGAAGACTGGGCGCAACTCACGATAGCGACCACTCTCTTCGTTGTACGAAGCAATTCGATGGCGCATGAACTCACGAAAGACGAAGATCGGTGCACTGACGAAGAAAGTCATGGAGTTGTGCTCGAAGGGTGTGCCATGACGATCTCGCATGAGATAGTTAATAAGCCCCTTCGATCTCTCCGGATCCGCAGTGACGTCCTCTAACGACTGCTCGCCCATGGTCGAGACGCGGGCAGACCAGACCACATCGGCATCACTTGCGCTTGCGCGAATCAATTCGACACTCACGTCGCTACGAAAGGTGATCTCGTCCATGGCAGTGACCTTACCGAGAGGGATCGGGTGGCCTGCGGACCCTGAGTGTGCGCGTCCGTCACACTGGTCACATGGCTGACACCAGCGTCCGACTTGCCCGCACTTCAGACGTCGATGACCTGGCAAGCGTTCAAATTCGGGCGTGGACAAAAGACTTCGCCCAAGTCCTACCCACCGAGACCCTTGCCGCGCTGGACCCCGGCGATGTGGCTTTGGAATGGGCCCGGGGACTTTTGCAGCCAGGCGGCCATCGACTCCTTGTCGCCCTTGTCGGCAACGTCATCATCGGCTATGCGGCATTAGGGCCCAGCGGTGACCCCGACACTCAGAGCGGAACGGGCGAGGTTCTCGCCCTCGAAGTGGACCCCGACCACCGCGGAATGGGCCATGGATCTCGGCTGCTTGCCGCTGTGGTGGATACGGCCCGCGAATCCCAGCTCACGGATCTGACTATGTGGGTGCCGCTCGCCGCGGAACAACGCCGGTCCTTCTTCATGCATGCTGGCTGGGGTCCAGATACCGCCTACCGAGATCTGGACGCCAGCATCACGACCATTCGTGAAGTCCGACTTGTCACCAACATAGGGAATCCTCCCTAAGCTCCCACATGTGATGCCGATCACATGGTTGACTGTGCCAAGTCTCTGGAGAGCACGGGGGATTCTCCAGAGGCTGGATTCGTTGCGGGCGACCTCAGAGGAAGTTTTCGAGCCCCACGGTCAGGCCAGGGTGTGCGGCAACCTGACGAACGCCGAGCAGAACGCCGGGCATGAATGACGAGCGATCCAATGAGTCATGGCGCAGCGTCAAGACTTCGCCCGGCCCACCGAGGAGGACCTCTTCGTGGGCAAGAAGTCCACGAAGTCTGACGGAGTGCACCGGGATGCCGTCCACGTCAGCTCCACGAGCCCCAGGTAGCGCGGTGACTGTCGCATCGGGAGCAACCATTCCGGTGCGCGCCGCAGCGATGAGCTCGGCCGTATGGCGCGCGGTCCCTGAAGGAGCATCGGCTTTGTCCGGGTGGTGCAGCTCAATGATTTCTACCGACTCAAAATAGGTGGCGGCCTGCACAGCGAACTTCATCAGTAGAATTGCCCCGACACTGAAATTCGGGGCAATGAGCACACCCACATCAGGATGTTGCGCCATCAAGTCCCGCACAACCGCAAGGCGATCTTCCGTAAATCCCGTCGTGCCGACGACCGCGTGAATGTCATGTGAGATCACGTAGTCAAGAGTTGCCATCACTGCGTCAGGGTGCGTGAAGTCGATGACAACGTCGACGTTCGCATCCGTTAGCGCTTCAAGCCCATCGCCGATATCCAGCTGTGCCACAAGTTGTAGATCAGAACTGGCGTCAACAGCCGCGGCAGCAGCTAGTCCCATCCGCCCGCGAGCACCAACCACACCTACGCGCATGACACTCCTTCCATCAACTCTGACCCTACCGAGGGGCTAGGCCGTTGCCGGGACTCCGACTGGCGAAACACCGGGCGGCACGGCCGTGAACTCATGATCGGGGTCGAATGGACCGACCACAGACAGCGCTGGCGCCTGAAAAAGGAGCTCTTGCGCAAGAATGCGAACGTCTTCGCGGGTAACTGAGTCAATGCCCATGAGGACATCATCAAGGCCAGGCATG
>JBIHZU010000121.1:0-5634 GCA_044240285.1 Candidatus Nanopelagicales bacterium
CCCCGGGGGAGCGCGTGCTCGTGCCCACAGGCATCGCGATCGCCCTTCCCGATGGCTTTGCGGCATTCGTGCATCCGCGCAGCGGATTGGCGATCACACGTGGACTCACGGTGGTCAATGCACCTGGCACCATCGATGCCGGTTATCGCGGCGAAATCTCAGTCGCATTGGTGAATCTCGATCCGCGAGCGGCAGTTGATATCGAAAGAGGCGATCGAATTGCTCAGTTGATTTTCCAAGAAATTGCCCGGGTCCGGTGGATACCGGTCGATCATCTCCCCGGATCCGACCGCGGTGAAGGCGGCTTCGGGTCCAGCGGCCGCTAGATTGAGATGCATGAGGACATGTAATGGCATTCCGTCGTAAGGCCGAATCGATCGTCTCGGCACCCATCGTCTCGGAGCCCGAGTCCGCTACTGGCGATGAGTCAGTCACGCCCGTGTTTAGCCGCGTTGATGGGCCGTGGGATCTCGCGGAGGTGAGCGATAACGCCGAACGCATTGATTTCGGAGCTCTGCAGTTCACTCCCCGCGATGGTCTCGAAGTCCAAGTACAGGTAGATAAAGAAACGGGTCAAGTTCTCTTTGTTACGGCGGTGCTCGGTGGAGCTGCAGCTCAAATTCACGTGTTTGCAGCGCCACGCAGCAGCGGAATCTGGTCTGAGGTGCGTGACGAGATCAAGGTCGGCATCACAGCTAGTGGGGGACTCGTCGAAGAGGCTGCAGGCGCCTTTGGCCTTGAACTGCGAGCCAGGGTTTCGCAAGGTCCTGGCTCCACAATGCAGCCAGCACGCTTTGTCGGGGTAGACGGTCCCCGCTGGTTCCTGCGTGCCATTCTCCTCGGGGATGCCGCCCTGCCCGGGGACGGTGCCGCCGCGATCGAGGAAGTCGTACGAAGTGTCGTGGTTGTACGTGGCAACGAAGCCATGGCGCCACGGGAGCAGATTCCTTTGCGTGTGCCGGGCCAAGAGTCAGGTTCGCATGTTGCGGGGATTGACCCATTCGTCCGAGGGCCAGAGATCACCGAGGTCCGCTGATCCAATGCATGCTGCAGGTAGGCTGACCGAGTGAGCCTCAAGAGCGCGGTGTCGCGACTTACAATGAACAGCGCTGCGATCGATGCAGAGGAACTCACTCGTGAGGTCGACGAAGTTTCAGCGCATCATTTATGCGACTGCAAAGCGGGCGATCTCGTTACTGTTCTAGGGACCATTTCGTCTATTACTGTGCGGCCGCGCGGGGTTGCGCTCGCCTTTGAGGCTGAGTTGTACGACGGGTCTGGTCGGGTGCGCCTCGTGTGGCTAGGCCGTCGCAATATCCCCGGAATAGTCGCTGGACGCCGACTGGTGGCCGCTGGGCGGTTGACCTGCCCTTACGGCGAGAGTCCCACTCTGTACAACCCCACCTACACATTGAAGCCGCGGGGCGACGAGTGAGCAGCGAGGCGACGAAGCCTGAAGACGGCCCAGCCGAAGAGCACGCGATAGAACACGAGACGATCGCTGACGTAAAGGCAGAGCGCGTCCTGTTGGCCCGGGCGATCGGCGGCTGGAGCGGAGTTATTGACTCTGGATTGCCATCCGCTGTGTTCGTCACCGCGTATGTCGTGAGTGGGAGTCAGCTTACGATCGCACTTTGGGCTGCCGGGATTTGCGCTGGAGGGCTCGCGCTACTGCGGCTGATTCGGCGTCAGGGATTGCAGCAAGTCTTGGCTGGCCTCGTAGGAGTCGGTGTCTCTGCCTTTGTTGCTCAACGTACGGGCAATGCTGAAGATTTCTACCTCCCAGGAATGCTACTTAATGTCACGTACGGCATGGCATTCTTGATTTCTATCTTAATTGGTTGGCCGCTCATCGGCGTGGTCGTCGGTTTGTTGACCGGTGAGAAGTTCACGTGGCGATCCGACATGGTGTTGCGTCGCTCGTATGCAGCCGCGAGCTGGATGTGGGTGGGGGTGTTCCTCGGTCGGGTAGTTGTCCAGGGTCTGCTCTACCTTGCTGTGAAGGCGTGGGGACAGGACACTCTCTGGTTCGTGTTCCTCGGCATAGCACGCATCGCGTTGGGCTGGCCGTTGTATCTAGCCGCGGCCTACCTGACCTACCTGGTGCTTAAAGGCCCGATTGCCGCAGCGCGAGAGAGGCGCGAGAGCGTCTAGTCAGCCACAATCGTGCGCAGCGCCGGCTCTTGATCGGGGGCAGCGACAAAAAGCAATTCGTCTCCGATTTCCAGAGCATCATCGGGGCTTGGAGCAATGACGCGAGGACCGCGGACGATGGTGACCAGGGCGACATCTGTTGGCCAAGCCACATCACGCACGCATTTACCGACAACCGGAGAGCGCGCGGAGAGCGTAATTTCCACTAGGTTTGCCTGCCCTTGTCGAAAACTGAAGAGGCGTACAAGGTCACCCACGCTGACGGCTTCTTCGACCAGAGCAGAAAGCATGCGCGGCGTAGAAACTGCAACGTCGACGCCCCAGGACTCGTCGAACATCCACTCGTTCTTGGGGTGGTTTACGCGTGCGACAACTCGAGGCACTCCGTATTCGGTCTTGGCAAGCAGGGACACGACGAGGTTGACCTTGTCGTCGCCGGTAGCCGCGACCATGACCTGGCATTGCGGGAGGTTTGCACTCTCAAGCGATGCCAACTCGCATGCATCGGCGTGCAAGGTCTCCGCGCCCTCTACAACTCCGGGGTTTGCTTCTTTGTCAATGAGGAGAACTTCATGGCCGTTGGAGAGAAGTTCGCGGGCGATCGAGCGTCCGACCTTGCCAGCTCCAGCAATCGCGATGCGCATTAGGAATCGGGACCCTTCTCGAGTACCGCTTCCATGCTCTCACGATCTGCGGGGGTGAAGACCATGTGCACGAGGTCGCCTTGCTGGATAACGGAGTCGGAATCGGGCAGGAGGCCAGCGCCTAGACGGGTGATAAATGCGACGCGGGCTCCGGACTGTCGCTCAAGAGCCGTGACGCGATGACCAATCCAGGCATCTCCCAAATGCACCTCGGCCAAGCTCACCGTGCCGCTCGGATCGGTGTATTCAGTCTCTGAACCTAAGGGCATGATCCGACGAAGAATTTGGCCAGACGTCCAAGAGACCGTAGCCACGGTCGGAATGCCGAGCCGCTGATACACCTCGGCACGTCGCGTGTCGTAGATGCGGGCGACTACTCGGTCAACGCCGTAGGTCTCCCGGGCCACTCGCGCCGCGAGGATATTGGAGTTATCGCCACTGCTCACCGCAGCGAACGCTTCAGCTCGGGTAATGCCTGCGGACTCCAAGGTTTCTCGGTCGAATCCCACCCCAGTCACGGTGGCGCCCTGGAAATCGCGGGGGAGGCGCGCAAAGGCCTTCGAATCTTGGTCAATGACGGCTACGGAGTGGCCCATGGAGTCAAGACGCCCAGCCAAGAGCGACCCGACACGGCCACACCCGAGGATCACCACATGCACACTTGCAGGGTACACGCCATGCCCTCGAGGCGTGAGTGGCGGCGTAGTATCCACAATCGTGGCTATCGGCGATTTTGCGAAGCGTGTGGTGTTCGGGCGGGCGTTACGCAGTGACGTCCTTGATGACACCCTGTTACCCAAGCGCATTGCGCTTCCAGTTTTTGCCTCCGATGCGCTCTCGTCCAATGCATACGCAACTCAGGAAATCCTTTTGGTCTTGTCCGTGGGTGGACTTGCCTTGTTCTCGTATGCTCCGTGGATTGCACTGCTGGTGGCACTCGTCTTCTTCGTCGTGGTGGCCAGCTACCGGCAAAACGTTCACGCCTATCCCAGCGGTGGCGGTGACTACGAAGTTGTCTCCGTCAACCTTGGTCCTAATCCGGGCGTTTTCGTCGCGAGTGCGTTGCTTGTCGACTACGTGCTCACAGTGGCGGTGTCGATCTCCGCAGCTGTTGCCAACTTGGCTTCTGCATTCCCGTTCATTCACGACCATCTGGTCTATTGGGCGCTCGGCTTTATCGTGGTCCTCGCTCTGCTGAATCTTCGCGGGGTCCGGGAATCAGGTGGCCTCTTCGCAGTCCCGACCTATGCGTTTATCTTTGGCATCGCATTCATGGCTATCTGGGCCACGTGGCGCATCGTTGGTGGAGACATCCCCAAAGCACAATCTGCTGATTGGACGATATCGCCTGAAGCTTCGCTCACGGGAGCAGCGTTAATTTTCCTGCTTGCTCGTGCATTCTCGTCCGGCACCACGGCGCTCACCGGCATTGAAGCGATTGCAAACGGCGTGCCGGCCTTTCGCAAACCCAAGTCGAAGAATGCCGCGACAACGCTGCTGATGTTGGCGGTTATCTCCGTGTCGATGTTCCTAGCGATCACAGCCTTGGCACTCATCACCGGTGTCAAGGTGGCTGAGCACTCCGAGGATCTCATCGGTCTTCCGGCTGGTCAGGCCCAAAAAACGGTGATCGTGCAGGTGGCAGATGCTGTCTTTGGTTCCTTCGGATTCGGTGTTGCCTTTATCTCGCTCGCCACCGCCTTAATCCTCGTATTGGCCGCTAACACGGCGTTCAACGGATTCCCGGTTCTTGGCTCAATTCTGGCACGAGATGGCTATCTACCTCGCCAGCTGCATACCCGCGGCGACCGTCTTGCTTTTAGTAACGGCATCATCGTTCTTGGGGCGTTGGCCATGATTCTGGTCATCGTGTATCAAGCAAACACCTCAGCTTTGATTCAGTTGTACATCCTTGGTGTATTCACGTCATTTACCCTGAGTCAGTTGGGAATGGTGCGCCACTGGACGCGACTCCTGCGCAGCGAGACGGACTCGCGAGTTCGTGGGCGCATGCAACGATCACGAATTGTGAACAGTGTCGGCTTGGCGATGACGGGCAGCGTGCTCATCATTGTTCTGGTCACCAAGTTCACCCGTGGTGCGTGGATTGTAGTGATTGCCATGCCCATTATTTTCCTCATCATGAAGGCGATTCACCGTCATTATGAGCGAGTCAAGAGCGAGTTGCAGACCGGTGACGAGGAGGGCATCACGCTCCCTAGTCGCGTCCATGCTCTTGTCCTAGTGGCGAAACTACACAAGCCCACGCTGCGCGCCATTGCATACGCCCGCGCGACGCGCCCCACCGTGCTTGAAGGAATCACCGTGCAGGTTGATCCAGAAGAGACCAGGGCGTTGCAAGCGGACTGGGAACGCCGCGATATCCCCATTCCGCTGAAGGTTCTGGATTCGCCCTACCGCGACATCACGCGGCCGTTCTTGGACTACGTGGAGCGCCTTCGATCGGATAATCCTCGCGACCTCGTCACCGTGTACATACCTGAGTATGTCGTCGGACACTGGTGGGAACAATTCCTACATAACCAGTCTGCGCTTAGGTTGAAGGCACGGCTGCTCTTCATGCCGGGCGTCATGATGGTCAGTGTGCCTTGGCAGTTGCGTTCAAGCGATCGAAGGTTGTTGGACGACAGCGATATGTCTGGTCCGGGTGTTACTCGACGAGAAGCCCAAGCGAATCCACCCGAAGAGTCCTAGATTGCGTTGAAGGCTCGTCGCCAAAGCGCGAACATGAGCAAGATGTAGATCTTGCGAGAAGAGTCACGCTCTCCGGATGCATGGTCTGCAAAGAGGCGCTCTATGGGCGCGACGTTCATCT
>JBIHZU010000122.1:0-5561 GCA_044240285.1 Candidatus Nanopelagicales bacterium
CCGAGATAGCACGGGTCGTGGTACGTGATTCGCTCACCAAGGCCACCGTTGGGAGCCACAACTGCCTTGAGACGACCCTCGCGTACGAGAGTTGACAAAAGCTGTGAGTGGTGAACGACCTCGTAGTTGCCGCCGTTCTGCGGGTATTCGCGGCCAAGGGTGTTGAGGCAGTGCGGGCACGTCACGACAATTTTGCGTGCCTTAATCGTGTTGAGGACTTCGACGTTTTGCATCGCCTGCATTTGGAACAAGAACTCGTTGCCTGCGCGACGTGCGGGATCACCCGAGCAGGTCTCCCCCTCACCGAGAACCATGAAGTTGACCCCCGCGATGTGCAAGAGTTCAGCGACTGCCTTCGTGGTGCGCTTTGCTCGATCCTCGTATGCACCTGCACAACCGACCCAAAACAGGTATTCCACGTCGGCGGGCAACTCATCTTCGCCTTCAGCACCGAAGACGCGGATATCGAAGTCGACCTCTTCGATCCAAGCATTGCGCGATGAAGCATTCATGCCCCATGGGTTGCCCTTGTTCTCGATGTTCTTGAAAAGACCATTGAGTTCGGAGGGGAACGAAGATTCGATCATGACCTGATTGCGGCGCATGTCCATGATGTGATCAACGTGCTCGATATCAACGGGGCATTGATTCACACAAGCACCACACGAAGTGCACGACCAGAGAAGTTCTTCAGAGATAACTGGCAAAAGTTCGCCCATTGCCGACTGGGCGCGATGCCCATCGAAGGAATAGCCGTCGTCTTCCCAATGCTCTGAGCCCTCACGAGGACCGATGAAGGGCCGCTGGGCCTCTGCCCGCTGTGCTTCGGTCAGACCTTCAAGTGCCTTCTCGTCGAATTCACCGGGGCCAGTGTGCTGGGCTACCTGCAAATACGGAGCATTCGCGAACATGTGATCGCGAAGATCCATAATCATGAGCTTCGGCGATAGCGGTTTGCCGGTGTTCCACGCTGGGCACTGAGACTGGCAGCGTCCACATTCCGTACAGGACATGAAGTCGACATAGTTTTTCCACGTGAAGTCGCCGATCTTGCCCTTGCCGAAGACAGCGTCGTCCGGGGGATCTTCGAAGTTAACTGGCTTGCCGTCGTAGTAGATCGGCTCTAGTGGCCCGAGTGCGTCGGGAATCCGGGAGGCGAAGACGTTGATCGGCGCTGCACCGATGTGAAGGTGCTTGGAGTTCAACACGACCAACAAAAACACCAACACGACGCCGATCTGCAGCCAGATGCCGATCGTCTCAATCCACTCGTTGGCTGTCTCACCAAGTGGTGCAAACCAGGTCGCGACCCACTCAGACATGAATGCACCAGATGCGAAGGGGAATACTCCGGTATTGACCTGTGCAGCGCGATAGAGGAAGAGCGTCCACACAACGTTAAAGATCATGAACAAAATGAGCCAAGCACCTTTGGTATGTGACCCAAAGAAACGCGAAGTGCGACCGTCCTTGCTCGGGTTGTTCTTGATGCGTAGCACCGCGAACATTGCGACACCGACGAGTACTAAAACGCCGAAGAGATCTTCAGCGAACCCAACAACGGGCCAGTGGCCGATGATCGGCACTGCGAAGTCTGCAACGAACAGCGCGCCGTAGGCCTCAAGAATAGTGAGGCCCAGGACGAGGAAGCCCCAAAAGGAAAACACGTGCGCGATTCCCGGAATGGTCCACTTCAGTAGCTTGCGCTGACCGAGGACCTGTGTGATCTCAGCTTCGACTCGACGTGGCCAGTGGAAGGTTCGTCCTACGGCGGAGCGACCTGATCGTGCCAGAAGGAATAGGAACAGGCCGCGCTTAGCGGCGAAGGCCAGAGCGACCGCCGTAATAAGGAGGCCGACTATTAGGCGCAGCAGCATCATCGAGTCCACACGCGAAGGCTAGTCGGCTTCTTGGCCTTAGGGGAGACCTAGGAGCCGTGTCTCTCCCCACACCATTTAGTGCTTTGAGTCGATATGACTCAAGGTATGTGACATTCGATTTGCATAACTCCGGAGTCTCCTCTACTCTAGAGACATCGGGTCGCCGGACCCGACGTATCCCAGACATAAGGAGCACTACCCATGGCCCGCGCAGTCGGCATCGACCTCGGCACCACCAATTCTGTGGTCTCTGTACTCGAAGGCGGAGACCCCGTCGTCATCACTAACGCCGAAGGCGCACGTACGACCCCGTCCGTGGTCGCCTTCGCCAAGAACGGTGAGGTTCTCGTAGGTGAGGTCGCCAAGCGGCAGGCCGTCACCAACGTTGATCGCACCATCCGCTCGGTCAAGCGCCACGTTGGCACTAATTGGACCGTCGATATCGACGGTAAGGCGTACACGCCCCAAGAGATCAGCGCACGCGTCCTTGCCAAGCTCAAGCGTGACGCAGAGGCCTACCTTGGCGACACCGTGAGTGACGCTGTCATCACTGTCCCCGCATACTTCAATGACTCTCAGCGTCAGGCAACGAAGGAAGCTGGCGAGATTGCGGGCCTCAACGTCCTGCGCATCATCAACGAGCCGACGTCGGCGGCGCTCGCTTACGGTCTCGACAAGGGCGACATTGAGCAGACGATTCTGGTCTTCGACCTCGGCGGTGGCACCTTCGACGTGTCCTTGCTCGAGATTGGTGATGGCGTTGTCGAAGTGAAGGCCACCAGTGGTGACAACAACCTCGGTGGCGACGACTGGGACAACAAGGTCGTCGACTGGCTCGTGGGTGAGTTCAAAAACAAGCAGGGCGTTGACTTGTCCAAGGACAAGATGGCCATGCAGCGCCTGCGTGAAGCTGCAGAGAAGGCCAAAATTGAGCTTTCTAGCTCAATGCAAACGTCGATCAATCTCCCGTACATCACTGCGAGTGCTGAAGGTCCTCTGCACCTCGATGAGTCGCTGTCACGGGCCCAGTTCGAACAGATGACGCGTGACCTTCTTGACCGCGCCAAGGCCCCCTTCGCTGCAGTCATCAAAGACGCCGGCATCAACGTCTCGGCAATTGATCAGGTTGTGCTCGTCGGTGGTTCTACCCGCATGCCCGCAGTCACCGAACTTGTGAAAGAGCTCAGTGGCAAGGAGCCCAATAAGGGTGTTAACCCGGATGAGGTTGTTGCAGTTGGTGCTGCACTCCAGGCTGGCGTCCTCAAGGGTGAGGTCAAAGATGTTCTGCTTCTTGATGTGACCCCGTTGTCACTTGGTATTGAGACCAAGGGTGGCGTGATGACACGTCTTATTGAGCGCAACACGACTATCCCGACCAAGCGTAGTGAGATCTTCACTACGGCTGACGACAACCAACCCAGCGTTCTCATTCAGGTCTATCAGGGTGAGCGCGAAATGGCGGCCTACAACAAGCGCCTCGGCACCTTCGAGCTCATGGGCCTTCCGCCCGCGCCTCGTGGAGTCCCGCAGGTCGAGGTCACTTTTGACATCGATGCCAACGGAATTGTGCACGTGAGTGCGAAGGACCTTGCTACCAGCAAGGAGCAGTCGATGACTATCTCCGGTGGCTCGGCCTTGTCCAAGGATGAGATCGATCGGATGATGCGCGAAGCCGAGGCACACGCCGAAGAAGATAAGCAGCGTCGTGAAGAGGTCGAGGTCAAGAACACCGCTGAATCCCTGGTGTTCCAGACGGAGAAGTTCCTCAGCGACAACGCTGACAAGATCCCAGCTGATGCAAAAGCAAATGTCGACGGTCCACTCGAGGAGTTGAAGAAGGCGATCGAGGCGAATGACATCGCGGGGATGAAGGCCGCAACCGACAAGGTCGCGCAGGCAAGCCAGACGTTGGGTGCTGCTATGTATGCCACGCAGCAGCAGGCAGGCGGCGCAGCGGATGGCGATTCCACCGCGGCTGACGATGATGTCGTGGATGCCGAGATCGTGGACGAGGAAACGCAGAAGTGACTGAGCATGAGCATGAGGGGATCCGGGTCACCGACAAACGTCGGATCGACCCGGACACCTTCGAGATGCGTACACCTCCAGAGACACTGGAGGTTGTCGAAGTCGAAGTCGATGAGATTGACGCGAAAGTCGCCGAACTCACCGATGACCTCCGACGTGTGAGCGCCGAATACGCCAACTATCGCAAGCGCGTCGAACGCGACCGTGAGGCAGCGCGATTGCTCACGATCGGTGCTGTGATTGCCGATTTACTCCCGGTACTCGACGACATTGAGCGGGCCCGTGAGCATGGTGAACTCGAGGGAGCGTTCCGCACGGTCGCTGAAAACCTTGAGTCAACTATCTCGCGCTATGGCCTCGAACGTTTTGGTGCAGTGGATGAAGCATTTGACCCCGAGCTGCATGAGGCGTTAACCAGCGAGGTCCGTGAAGGTCTAGATGCTCCTATTGTCGCGACGTTGTTTCAACCTGGATATCGATATGCAGGTCGTGTACTTCGTCCGGCGCGTGTCGGGGTGGCCGACGGATCATGAATAAGGACTGGCTGGAGAAGGACTTCTACTCCATCCTTGGTGTCGCAAAGGACACCAATGCAGATGCGATCAAGAAGAAGTACCGCTCTCTCGCCCGTGAGCTCCACCCGGATAAGAATCCTGGCAATGCTGCGGCTGAAGAGCGTTTCAAGGCCGTGTCTGAGGCGTACGACGTGCTATCCGATACGGATAAGCGCAAGGAGTACGACGAAGCACGGACCTTGTTCGCTGGCGGTGGCATGCGCAGCAGCCCATTTGGCAGCGGCGGTAGTGCGCAGCACACCAGCGGTGCTGACTACTCAAATATGTTCGGTGGTAATGGCGCCGGATTTGGTGATCTGCTTGGCGATATCTTCCAACAACGTGCGCGAGGTGGCCGCCAGGCGCCGCGTGGGCCGAAGAAAGGCAGCGACCTCGAGAGCGAGTTAAGCATCGGGTTCGACGCTGCACTCACTGGCGTGACGGTGCCGCTGCGGCTGGCCAGTGACGCTCCATGTGCGTCGTGTCGTGGCACGGGTGCACGCGCTGGCACTGCTCCTCGCACATGTCCGACGTGCGAAGGCGCCGGTCAGGTGGCCCGCAACGCCGGCGGATTCGCGTTCGCAGAGCCGTGCTCTTCGTGTGGCGGGCGTGGTGTCGTAGTGGAAGATCCGTGTCCTTCGTGCCGTGGCACGGGGCGAGGCACGAGTGCCCGCACTGTGCAGGCTCGCATTCCGGCCGGAGTCAAGGACAATGCTCGAATTCGGCTCAAGGGCAAAGGGGCGCCCGGTGAGCGCGGAGGCGTTAGCGGTGACCTGTACGTAGTCGTACATGTCGAGTCGCACCCGGTGTTCGGTCGATCCGGCGACAATCTCACGGTGACCGTCCCGATTTCGTTTACTGAAGCTGCTCTCGGTGCGGCGATCGTCGTACCCACCACCACAGGCACAGTGACTTTGAAGGTTCCCGCCGGCACCGCGAGTGGCCGCACCTTCCGGGTTCGCGGCAAGGGCGTTCCCACTAAGGACGGTGCCGGCGACCTCATGGTGACCGTCAACGTGATCATCCCAGCCGAGATGAGCGACGAAGCTCGCGCCGCCCTCGAGGCGTATGCCTCGTTAAGCGACAACGTAGATCCACG
>JBIHZU010000123.1:0-5558 GCA_044240285.1 Candidatus Nanopelagicales bacterium
GGTGCCAGACACGATGCCGATCTCCTGCGACTGCGCGATGCGACCACCGAGCGACGTCGTGGCGTCGATCAATAATGCGACTGTCGCGGTGGTTTCACCGACTGACACGACCCGACCCACAAGTCCTGATCCGTTGACGACTGTCATGTCGACTCCGAGCCCATCACGCGAGCCTGCATCAATCGTCACAGTCCATGCGAAGTCCTGTCGCGGACCGATCGCAATGACCTGCGCCGGGACCATGCGGTACTGACCAGCAGCAGAGAGTTTGAGCAGCGCATCAAGCTCAGCGACACGGGCGCGATCTTCGGCAGACGTCACGACGAGCGCTTTGAGTTTTTCGTTTTCGGCTTCGAGCTCTTTCACGCGATCGACCGAGTCTCGCCAGGAGCCCAGATCACTGAGGAAGCCGCCGATGGGAGTGAACACCGCCGATGCGCCCCGCTCCAACGGACCAAAGATCGCGTTGCCGACACTGCGCAGCGGACCACCGGAGTCTTCGCGGACGGTGAGGACGATGAGCGTCGCGCAGGTGAGTATGAGCACCCCAATGATGACGCGGAGCCGTCTGAAGTCCTTCATCCGCGCGTGACCCGGAGGTTAGTGCCGGGGCTCGGAGATGAGGACCTGCTGAAGCGCCTCGAACTCCTCCACACACTTGCCCGAGCCAAGCGCCACACAACTCAGTGGCTCATCGGCAATGAGGATGGGCATTCCGGTCTCGTGCCGGAGGCGCTCATCGAGGCCCGTGAGGAGGGCTCCGCCTCCCGTGAGGACGATGCCGCGGTCCATGATGTCGCCGGAAAGCTCCGGAGGCGTGCGATCCAAAGTGGTCTTCACCGCGTCCACGATGGCGTTAACCGGCTCGTCGATGGCGCGGCGGATCTCCTCCGACGTGACCACAACGGTACGCGGGAGGCCACTGACAAGATCGCGTCCGCGAATCTCTGCATGCGGTTCTTCGGGCGCGGGGAATGCAGAACCAATAGCAATTTTGATTTGCTCGGCAGTGCGCTCACCGAGCATCAGAGAGTATTCCTTCTTCACATACTGAATAATCGCGTTGTCGAGTTCGTCGCCACCGACGCGAATCGAGATGCTCGTGACGATGCCGCCGAGTGAGATGACAGCAACCTCAGTTGTGCCACCACCGATGTCGACCACCATGTTGCCGGTCGGCTCGTGCACGGGAAGTCCCGAACCGATTGCCGCGGCCATCGGTTCTTCGATGATGTAGACCTTGCGCGCACCCGCTGCGTAGCCGGCATCCTTCACTGCGCGCTGCTCCACACCCGTGATGCCCGAGGGCACACAGATGACCAGGCGCGGCTTAGCGAGGTGACGACGACGGTGCACCTTCTGGATGAAGTAGCGAAGCATGCGCTCGGTCGTCTCGAAGTCGGCGATGACACCGTCCTTCAGCGGACGGATCGCGACGATGTTGCCCGGGGTACGACCGATCATGCGCTTGGCGTCTGCGCCCACCGCGAGGATGCCGCCGGTGTTCTGATTGATAGCGACCACAGAGGGCTCATTGAGGACAATGCCACGGCCGCGGACATAGACGAGGGTGTTGGCGGTGCCGAGGTCAACGGCCATATCGCGACCGATGAAAGACATGTTGTTCGCCATGAGAACCCTTCGAGCGGTAGCGCCGGACCCTCCTAGTGTAGGCGTAGAGGCGGGGTGCTCGCTCCTGTGAAGAATTAAGCCCCTAGCTGAGCGGCTCGAGCGACCTCAGCCTTGCGCAAGAACTCCTCAAGCCGAGCGGGGATGTCCCCACCCGCGGGGAGGTCATAGGCCGCGGTGACCACGGCCCCCAGATCGGCCCGGTAGTCATGCCCACGGCTTTCAAAGAGGCCTGGCTTCACATTGGAGGCGAAGAACGTGTCGATCAGCACCTGTAGCCACGTGATGCCCGGAACCCACGACATCTGGGGCGGGACATTGCGGCCGCGCGGCTCTCCCGGGGTCAGCCATGCTGGCCGGTGCAAGGCGATGCGCGGGCGGTTGTGCACGATCGGGTCGCCCTCGTGCTCCAAGAACCACACCCGCGGGCGGGGCTTGCCAGTCAAATCAGGCAACTGCTCGGGTCGATCGACTGTCACCGAACTTGAGGACACCTCGGCGTGGAAGACATCGCTGAACTTCCCACCAGGAGTGCCGACCCACAGCGCACCGTCGATGCCGTTGACGTCGAGGTCGGGGAACCCCGCCGGGATCGCGGTCTGCAGCACGCGAGCGCCGAGGCTCTCGCCATAGACCAGCAGGCGTGGGCGACGCGGCAAGGTCGCGAGCTTTGCGCGAAGTGCAGCAAGCAACGCGGCTTGGGTCTGCGCGGCGAGTGGCACCTTGCCCAGTGACAAGAACGACGGCAAGAGTCCGTATGACACTGCGACTGTCGCGACGTCACCGCGCAACAACACTTCGGCGACCGCGATCGGCGTCGGGTTTGCGTAGCCCGTGCCCGCAGGTGCTTCGACGATGAGTGTGCTGCGTTCGAATGCACCGGTGCGTTCGAGTTCGGCCATCGCGATGTCCACGCGTGCTTGCACTGTCGGTGCAGAAGCAACGCCAACGAACACGCGCACGGGTTCGGCGAGTGCGGGCTGACCAGTGACGTACGCGATGTCATCTGCGCTGACGACGGAGTGCAGGAACCGCGCGCCCTCGCGCCCGACCGTGCGGTAGTCCAGCCACGAACTCGTCGCAGTAGACAGGTGCGCGCTCATGGGTTCTTGGGCAAACGCGGTGTCCATCGTGCGGCCCTTGGTGGCCAATCCTGCGAGCACCTTGCGTGCGGCGAGTGTGCCACCGACGCCCACGACTGCGCCTACGCCGGCCAGACTCGCAACAACGCTGGGTCGCGGAAGTCTGAAGCCACCCGCAGCCCACGCAGTGGTGATACCCACCTCCACCGCACACACGCCGATGACGGCCGCACGCACTTGAGTGGGCCACGACATGAGCGATGGCTTCGATGCCAAGTAGCCCGCAGCGGCGCCAGTGACTACACCGGCGAGCAGCGGGAACTTACGCATGGGTTAGGCCAGGCCGGGGAAGAACAGGCCGATCTCGCGTGCGGCTGACTCTGGTGAGTCAGAACCATGCGTGACGTTGTTCTGCGTCTCGGTGGCCAGGTCGCCGCGGATCGTGCCGGGAGCGGCGTTGGCCGGGTTTGTCGCGCCCATCATCGCCCGCCACGACAGGATCGCCGCGGGGCCTTCGATGACCGCAGCGACGAGCGGCGCGGAAGTGATGAAGTCGACGAGATCCTTAAAGAACGGCTTGTCGGCGTGCTCGCCGTAGTGCTCCTCAGCGATCGCGCGCTCGAGCGTGCGCATCTGTAGGGCAACGACGCGGAAGCCCTTGCGCTCAATGCGCCCAAGAACCTCTCCCACGAGGCCGCGTGCGACGCCATCAGGCTTTACCAGGACAAGGGTGCGCTCAGTCATTCCGCGACCTTATCTGCTCGGTCGATGCGTCCGCCAACTCGGACCGCGTAGAACCACAACAACGCGAAGATGCCACCGATGAAGAACATCAACGGCACGAGGAACCCGGTCAGCACGATGATGACCTGCAACACCCAACCGGCGATGACGGCTCCCCGGCGCGGGAGCGTGCCAGCGACCGCGACCATGACGAGCGCGAGCACGATGCCACCGATGATTAGGGCGAGATTGGGGATCTCGATCCAGCGCCATCCGGCCATCACGGCGACGGGTATGGACAAGAGCACGATGATGACCTCGAAGCCGAGGACAAATGCGCCGAGGACCTTCACTCCCGACCCCTTCGCGGCCTCTTCAGGAGTTTGAGCGCGTCACCGGCCGTGGCCACCGAGCCGGTCACGAGCACACCGAGCCCCGATATAGAGGAGTCGCCGCCCTCTTCGGCGATATCGACCGCACGGGCGATCGCATTGGAGAAGTTCGGCACCACTTCGACGCGGTCGTCGCCAAACACCTCGATCGCGATCTCGCCCAACTCATCGGGGTCGAAGGCGCGCGGTGAAGAGTTGCGAGTCACGACGACGGTGTCGACGACAGAGGACAACGCGTCGAAGAACCGCAGGGCGTCCTTGCCCTCAAACATCGACACCACAGCGACGAGACGCTCAAAGGAGAAGGAGTCGCCGATTGCCTCGGCGAGCGAGCGAGCACCGTGCGGGTTGTGCGCGGCGTCGACGATCACCGTGGGGCTCGTGCGCACGACCTCAAGTCGACCGGGCACGCGCACTGCGGCAAACGCTTCGCGCACGACCTCAATGTCGAGGCGGTCGCCGCCAAGGAACGCTTCAACTGCGGCGAGTGCGCACGCGGCGTTATTGGCCTGATGCTCGCCGAAGAGTGGCAGGTAGATCTCGTCGTAGACACTGGTGAGGCCGCGCAGGGTGAGCTGCTGTCCGCCGAAGGCGACCATGCGTTCGAGCACCTCGAAGTGAATGCCCTGTTGTAGTGGTGTCGCGCCGACCTCTTCGCAGCGGGCGAGGAGCACCTCGAGCACGTATTCGCGCTGTTCGGCGATCACGGTGGCGGCACCGGCCTTGATGATGCCGGCCTTCTCCAGGGCGATGTCGACATAGGTGTCGCCAAGGATCTCGGTGTGATCGAGATCGATCGGCATGATCACTGAGACTTGGGAGTTGACGACGTTGGTGGCGTCCCACGTGCCACCGAGGCCCACCTCGACTGCGGCCGCGTCGATGGGTGCGTCGGCAAACGCCGCGAACGCCATCGCGGTCAACACCTCGAAGAAGGACAGCGCGGGGCCACCCTCGGCTTCGGAGCGGGAGTCAATGAGATCGAAGTAGGGCGCGGTCTCGACATAGGTCTCGGCGAAGCGCTCCTCCTCGATCGGCTCACCGTCGAAGCAGATGCGCTCGCGCACATCCTTCAAGTGTGGGCTCGTGTAGAGGCCGGTGCGCAGACCATTGGAGCGCAGGAGCGTCTCGATCATGCGGGTCGTGGAGGTCTTGCCGTTGGTGCCGGTGACGTGAATAACGGGGTAGGACAGTTGGGGGTCACCGAGGACGTCCATGAGGGCGACCATGCGGGCGATGTCGGGCTCCATTCGGTTCTCGGGCCAGCGTGCCTTGAGTGCCGCTTCGATGTCGGAGACCATGCCTGAACCCTAAAGCCTCCGCCCTCCTAGGATTGACCACCGTGACCACTCCCCGGATCCCAGAGACGCCCACGATCGCTGGCCTCGAGCAGCGTTGGGCTGATGCGTGGGAGGCCTCGGGCGTCTACCGGTTCGACCGGTCCAAGACCCGCGAGCAGGTCTACTCCATCGATACTCCCCCGCCGACCGTGTCGGGTTCGCTCCACGTGGGTCACGTCTTCTCCTATACGCACACCGACTGCATGGCCCGCTACAAGCGCATGCGCGGCCTTGAGGTCTTCTACCCGATGGGCTGGGACGACAACGGCCTGCCGACCGAGCGCCGGGTACAGAACTACTACGGAGTGCGCTGCGATCCGTCGCTCCCCTTTGACGCCGACTTCACGCCGCCGGAGACGCCTGACGCGAAAAACCAGATCCCGATCTCGCGA
>JBIHZU010000124.1:0-5531 GCA_044240285.1 Candidatus Nanopelagicales bacterium
TTCACCGTGAGCGATGCCGGCATTGTGGTGGTCGGCAAGGGCGTCACTGTTGAGTGACGTAGATCAGCCGAAGCGCCCGGAGATGTAATCCTCGGTCTGCTTCTCCTGAGGGTTCGTAAAGATCTGTTGTGTCGGACCGACCTCGATCAGTTTGCCCGGCTTGCCTACCGCAGCGAGGTTGAAGAATGCGGTCATGTCCGAGACTCGACTGGCTTGTTGCATGTTATGAGTCACGATGATGATGGTGTAGCGCTCGCGTAACTCTCGGATGAGATCTTCAATCGCAAGTGTAGAGATCGGATCTAGCGCAGAGCAGGGCTCGTCCATCAGGAGAACTTTGGGCTCAACGGCAATCGCGCGTGCAATGCAGAGACGCTGCTGCTGACCGCCGGAAAGGCTTGCCCCCGGCTTCTTGAGGCGATCCTTCACCTCTTCCCAGAGGTTGGCGCCGCGCAACGAGCTTTCAACGACTTCATCAAGGTTGCGCTTGTCGCCCTTGGTCTTCTCTAGGCGAAGCCCTGCGACGACGTTGTCATAAATCGACATAGTCGGGAACGGATTAGGTCGCTGGAAGACCATACCAATCGTGCGGCGTACGAGGACCGGATCGACGTTAGGGCCGTAAATGTTTTCTCCATCGAGTCGAACTTCACCCTCAGCGCGTGCACCGGGCACAACCTCATGCATGCGGTTGATGCACCGAAGAACGGTCGACTTACCGCATCCGGATGGTCCGATGAAGGACATCACCGAATTGGCCCGGACAGTGAGGTTAACGCCCTCAACGGCAAGGAAGTTGCCGTAGTAGATATCTAGGTCGTTAATGTCGATTTGCTTGCTCACAGGTGCTCCTCTACCGGGACTTCGGGGCGAATCGAGCGGCAAGGATTCGAGCAGCCGCGTAGATGATGAGTACGAAGAGAATGAGGGCCAATGCTGCGCCCCAGGCACGATTCACCGATGACGAAGTGCCACGGCTGATCTGGTCCCAAATGAATGTGGGCAATGACGTCTGGGAGCCATTAAATGCATTCAGGTTGATGTCCTGCGCCAGGAAAGTCGTGAGGAGAAGTGGTGCTGTCTCACCTGCGACACGAGCAACGGCGAGCATGGCGCCGGTGATGAGCCCAGAAATCGCTGTCGGCACAACGATGCGCAGAATGACCTTCCATTTGGGGACACCAAGCGCGAGGGCGGCCTCACGCAGATCATTAGGCACGATCTTGAGCATTTCCTCGCTTGAGCGGATGACGACGGGAATCATCAGAATGCACAAGGCCAACGCTGCCGCGAAGCCAGACTGTTGGAGCACCCCAGTGAGGATCAACGCGGTATAGATAAACAGACCAGCAACGATGGACGGGACACCCGTCATGACGTCCACGAAGAAACTAATCCAGAACTTCAAACGCCCCTTGCCGAACTCGACTAGGTAGATTGCCGCAAGCAACCCGATGGGCACGGACACGAGAGTCGCAATACCGACTTGCTCCAAGGTGCCGAGAAATGCGTGCAGAATTCCGCCGCCCGGCTGGCGCGGACTCACATTGCGCATCGTGGAAGTGAAGAAAGTCCAATCGAAAACGGACAAACCCTTCACTAGAACCGTGATGAGAATCCAGAGGAGTGGGGTGAGGGCAACGACGAAGGTGGCGTAAATCAACGTCGTTGCAATGCGGTCCTTAGAGTGGCGCCGGCCTTCGATCGCCAGCGACGCTATGGCCTGCCCAAGCAAAAAGACAACGGCAGCTACGACCCCCGGCGCGAGACCGACGACGGTCCAGCCGGTCAGCTGAACAATCAAGCCGATGATAAGAGCGCCACCCGCCAAAGCGGGGGTGCTCCACCGTGGCAGCCGTCGCCCACTGAGGTGCTCTTTCACCTCGGCTTTTTGTGTATCCACGCCGGACATCAGTTTGCCCCCGAGAACTCTTTGCGACGGGCGATGATCCAGCGCGCAATCATGTTCACTGCGAGCGTGATGAGGAACAGCACGAGGCCACTCGCGATGAGTGCGGATCGTCCCACTTCGCCGGCTTCTCCCCACTTGAGCGCAATGTTCGCCGCGAAGGAGTTGCCGCCTGGCTCAGTGATATGTGTATTGACTTCAAAGACAGCCGAAAGAATGAGTGCGACTGCGATTGTTTCTCCAAGCGCACGACCGAGTCCAAGCATCGCCGCGGAGATCATGCCAGGACGGCTAAACGGGAAGACCGCCATCTTGATCATCTCCCAGCGCGTTGCGCCGAGGGCAAGGGACGCTTCGATGTGCATGCGTGGCACCTGAAGGAACACTTCACGGGAGATCGCAGAGACAGTAGGTAGCACCATGATGGCGAGGACGAGACCTGCCATGAGCAAGCTCTTGGTCCATAGCTGCTTGTCATTTGCGAAGATCGGAATCCAGCCCAAGTATTCGGTGAGCCACTTCGCGAAAGACGTGACTGCGGGCATGAAGTTGTAGAGACCCCAGAGGCCAAAAATAATGGAAGGTACTGCTGCAAGGAGATCGACGATGAAGCCCAACGCTTTGCCGAACTTGGGTCGGGCGTAGTAGGCAATGAAGAGCGCGATTCCGAATCCGATCGGAACTGCGATGAGCATCGCGATGACAGCGGTGACGAATGTGCCGAAGGCAAGAACGGCAATGCCAAAGACTGAAGGGGTCTGATCGGGTAGCCACGACTGCTCTGTCAGGAAGTTCGCGCTATCCACCTGAAGCGACGGAATCGCCTTCCAGACGAGAAATGCAGCGATTGCGGCCATGACAGCCAAGACGAGAATGCCCGCACCCCGGGAAAGTCCAAGAAAGGATCGATCTCCAGCTCGAATTGCAGCACCGGAGATGCCAGCCGGATCGGCAGCAGACTTCGCTGTCTCATCCGTCGAGGTACTCATATCTTGTCCTTGTCGAGTGGGCGACGGGGGGCGAAGCAAACACTCGCCTCACGGAGTTCAATCATGACGTGGCGAGCGAACTCACTGCGGTACGAACCTTAGCAAGGAGAGTTCCCGTGATGGGAACATAACCACTTGGCGTGAGCTGACTCTGACCTGCGTCCGACGCTGCGAAGGTGAGGAAGCTCTTCACCAATGCGGGGTTCTGGCCGGCGCTGAGGCCCTTTTCGCAAACCACTTCGTACGTGACAAGCACGATGGGGTAGGCACCTGAGGCCTTTGTGGTGTAGTCGATCTTCAGGAGCAGATCGTTACCTGTGCCCGTAACGGTCGCTGCAGCGATAGTTGTGGCCGCCGTGGCACTAGTTGCCTCGACGGGGCCACCACCGTTGTCAATGAGCGCCGCCTTTGTGTTGAGCATGCCAAAGAGGAACGACAGTTCGACGTATCCGATCGAATTAGCAGTGCCATCAACTGAGGCGATGACCTGGTCGGATCCCTTGGCACCTTGGCCACCAGGCGCAATCCAGTCTTTGCCGGGAGCGAACGTCCAGGCGCTGGGCGCGGTCGCTGCGAGGTACTTAGTGAAGTTGTCTGTCGTTCCAGACGAATCAGAGCGATGGAACTGTGCAATGGTCGCATCGGGAAGCGATTTGCCGGCGTTGAGCGCAGCAATTGCCGGGTCGTTCCACTTTGTGATGGCGCTGGTAAAGATTTTCGCGATGATGTCCGAGGTCAGGATAAGTCCGTCAACATCGGCAAGGTTGTAGACAACTGCGATCGCGCCGCCCACCATTGGGATATTGATCGCGGGGCCACCTGAACAACGCTCATTGGCCTTCTCAAGGTCGGCATCCTTGACACCTGAGTCTGTTCCTGCAAAAGAGGTCTGCTTGGCGACGAACTGCTCAACACCTGCGCCGGAGCCGACTGCCTGGTAATCAATCGTGGCGTCGGGGCATTGGGTTTGGTAGGAGTTGATCCAGTCGGTGATCGCGTTGCCCTGTGCGCTGGAGCCAGCGGCCTTGATGCTGCCTGAGGCACAGTCTGCGTTTGCAGACGAACTGCTTGATCCGCCGCCGCATGCTGCGAGCGTGACCACGGTCGCACAGGCGACCGTCGATCCGATCAGAATTCGGGTGAGACGCACCCTGTCCTCCTCGTGTAGGTGTACAGACAGAGTCCACAATAGAAACTTTCGGTGTCGACGCCGTCGTACAGAGGTAAACGGAAAATGAACGCCAGTCAACTCCTTGCTGAACAAGGTGACTACCCAGTCTAGTTGGGGCAGATGCTCAGAGGGAGTGGCGTTCGACGGCCTGGATCAACGGTGTGTGGTCCGTCATGGATCGGTGAATCACGACGAAGGAGCCGGGCGCCAGACGCGGATCGAAAAGGTCCGCCCAGTCGCTAGTTCCCGAGACACCACCGAGTCCATCCATGAGGGCAGGCATCACCGGCCGATGCGTGCAGATCACGGTGGCCCCGACTGTGTGAAGTAGTTCGCCTAGGCGAAGGACGCCGGCAAAGGGGTTCTCCGCATTTCCGTCCTCGCTCAGGGACTCCTCTAGGTGAATCTCAGCGCCCGTGGCTTCGGCGTACGGTTGCAATGTCTCAAGACAGCGACGGGCCGGGGATGAATGAAGCCGCATGATGTCAAATGCGGACAGCAAAGCGACAAGATCGTCTGCTTGGTGGTAGCCACGGACGGAAAGCGGTCGTTCTGAATCTATTTCGCCTTTGAAGTCAGAACGCTTCGTCGCCTGGGTATGCCGCAGGATGATCAATGGCGAGGTCTGGGGGGTCGCCAATGCTAGATCGACGAGATCGGCATCGTGTGGATACGTCAGTAGTTCGCGGGACTGTGCTCCGGTGACCCAACGAAACTCGTCTACCTCGTCGTTCGTGACGAGGTCGGTTGATGGATCGAGGGTCGCCGCCCAGTAGTGCACCGATTTCAGTCGCTGATCGACCGGATAGATCTGAGTGGGCAGCGGTACGCCAAGAACTGCCGAGGCTCCCGTCTCCTCTCGGCATTCACGCATAGCTGTAACGATGATGTGCTCGTCACCTTCTACCTTGCCCTTCGGGAGAGACCAGTCTTTGCGGTGCGGTCTATGCACGGCGAGGACCTCACGGCCGTGCGAGGTCTCGCGCATCGGGACAACGCCCGCTGCGCGAATCGACACCGAATCGTCTGACACTTATCCGACCTAACCAATCCGATGTTTGCGGTAGGTGGCTCGAACAGACGGCCATACCTGCCAAAAGTTGATGCGCAGTTGAAGTTCATCTCGGACTTCGAGGCCATGCAGTAGGCCCAACGAGAACGCAGTGTCGGCATCGACGCCACCGAGCCCCATTCGCTCACGGATTGCCTCCTGAGCGACGTAGGCGTCTTGGTGATCGCCCAGGATGTCAGTCACTGCTGCGAAGTCAGTGGCGATTACTCGTGCCTTCTCACCAAAAATTGGAACGACAGCTTCCATCGCGTAGCGGGCTCGCTTCGCGTCGATGCGCGCTTCATGCCAATCGGCGCTTGGCGAGGTGTCGGTGAGTTCCGAGACGACTCGATTGAGGCGACGATATGCGGAGTGCATGAGCGGTGGCAGCGTCTCATTGCAGGGATGGTC
>JBIHZU010000125.1:0-5521 GCA_044240285.1 Candidatus Nanopelagicales bacterium
GGCGCCATGGTGGAGTTCGGCCAGACCCTGGTCGTTGTCGAACCCGGGGCGTAGGTCATGCCGGCACTTCGGCGCGTGCTCGTCGCCAATCGTGGCGAGATCGCGGTACGCATCATCCGGGCCTGCGCCGACGAGGGCATTGAGAGCGTCGCCATCGTGTCCGAAGCAGACCGCGACAGTATGGCTGCGGTACTCGCCGACCGGGTTGTGTGCATTGGCCCCGGGCCGTCGCCACAGAGTTATCTAGACATTGATCGCGTGATTGCCGCTGCCACACTGACCGGCTGTGACGGCCTGCATCCTGGCTACGGCTTCCTAGCCGAACGAGCAGAGCTCGCTGAGGCTTGTGCCGAAAATGGCATTGCCTTTGTGGGACCGAGTGCAGATTCCATTAGACGCGGTGGCGACAAAGTGGAGGCACGTGCTGTCGCGCGCCAACTAGATATCCCCACCGGAGCCGGCAGTGACGCACTCGCAGATGCCGACGAAGCAGCGGCGGTCGCAGAGCGAGTTGGTTTTCCGGTGCTGTTGAAGGCCGCAGCCGGTGGCGGTGGACGAGGCATGGTGCTCGTCGAGGAGCCCACAAATCTCAAAGAGCGCTTTGCTGCTGCGAGTCACGAGGCGCTTCAGGCATTTGGTGACGGGCGCATGTACGTCGAGCGCTTCGTGAGTCGAGCCCGTCACGTTGAGGTGCAAGTGCTTGCGGACACACACGGCAACGTGATCCATCTTGGTGAGCGCGACTGCACCGCACAGCGCCGCTACCAGAAGGTCGTCGAAGAGGGCCCCGCAACTGCGGTAGCTCCCGAAGTTCGTGCGGCCCTGCATGAGTCCGCTCTGAAGATCGCTCGGCTCTTGAACTATGTTGGTGCAGGCACCATGGAGTTCATCGTCGATGCTGTCACGGGTGACTTCGCGTTCTTGGAGGTCAATACCCGAGTTCAGGTCGAGCATCCCGTTACAGAAGAACTCACAGGTGTCGACATCGTGCGTGAGCAGTTGCGTATTGCAGGTGGCGAGCCGCTTTCGATTACCCAGGCTGATGTGAAACTCACTGGTCATGCCATTGAATGCCGCATCAATGCCGAGGACCCGCGTCGCAACTTCCTGCCCTCCCCTGGTCGTGTCACGAGATGGATCGCGCCGCAAGGTGGTGGAGTCCGCGTTGATAGCCATGTGTTCGGCGGCTATCTCATTCCGCCGTATTACGACTCCATGGTCGCCAAGATCATCGTGCATGGTGCGGACCGCACGCAGGCGCTCGCACGCATGAAGCACGCGCTCGAGCATCTCGTCATCGAAGGCATCGACACCAACCGAGAATTCCTCCTCGATCTCATTTCGGCTGAGGACTTCGTTAATCAGGACCATCACACCCGTTGGGTGGAGCAATCATTCCTGTCCGGATGGCAGGAAGAGCTCGAATCAAAGGAGCAGTTGTGACCGAGATCAAGTTCATCGATCAGTCCATTCGTGACGGACAGCAGAGCCTCTGGGGCATGCGTATGCGCGCTGGCCACAGTGTGCCTGTCGCGGCGCAAATCGACCGGATGGGTTACCACGTTGTGGACTTCACTGGTTCTTCGCTGTTCGAGGTACTCGTCCGCTACTGCCGCGAGAATCCTTGGGAGATGGTCGATCTCGTTCGCGGGGCCATGCCTACCGCGCGACTACGCGCAGGTGCTCGCGCCAATGCGATCGTGGGCATGGGTCTTACGCCGCGCTCCATACTCGAGCTGTGGGTGCGCACACTTGCTAAGCACGGCATCGGTAGCTTCTGGATCTTCGACTGCCTCTTCAATCTCGACGAGATGAAGTGGATGTCGGGCATCGCTCGAGACGCTGGCATGCACGCAGCGCCACAGGTGATGTTCGCGGAGTCTCCAGTACACACCGACGAGTTCTACGCCAACATCGTGCGTGAGATGTCCACGTGGGGCACTGAGTCGATCATTCTTGGCGACGAAGCTGGGGTACTCACGGTCGATCGTGCGAAGAGCTGGGTACCCAAGATGGTCGAGGCCGCAAACGGCACGGCTCTTGAGGCCCACTTCCACAACACCACCGGCATCTCGACGCTTAACTACATCACTGCCGTCAATGCAGGCGTCCACATCATTCACACGGCGATGGGGCCCATGGCCAATGGACCCTCGATGCCATCAGTCACCATCACGGCAGACAACATGCGCCGACTTGGCTATGACGTGAACATCGACGAGACAGACGTGCCGGCGGTTTCCGAGCATTTCCGTCGCATCGCTGAGGCGGAGGGCTACACCATCGGTGTGCCTCGCGAATACAACCTCGCGCACACTCACGCGCAGCTCCCCGGTGGGATGACCGGAACCCTTCTCGCGCAACTCGCTCAGTACGGCATGAGCGATCGATACGACGAACTCATGCAAGAGATCGGCATTGTTCGTGAGGAAATGGGCTATCCGATTATGGCGACGCCGTACTCCCAGCTCGTTGGCATTCAGGCACTTCTCAACCTCGTCAATGAGGAGCGCTACACCGTGTTCCCCGACGAGAACTTGATGTACCTCGCCGGCCACATGGGTCCGATTCCGGGAACTGTGAATCAGGAAGTCCTCGATCGCGCATTCAGCAGCAAGCGTGGCAAGGAGTTCCTCACCTGGGAGCGGCCAGATCCCTCACTCAAAGAGATTCGCCACCAGTTCGGTGACACCATCAGCGACGAAGAATTGCTGCTGCGCTTCCTTATTCCGGGCCCAGATGTCGATGCGATGTACGCCGCTGGCCCAGTGTCTTCTGACCTCGCCTACCCAGATTCGCCCGAGGCCACCCTCGTCCGCGAACTCATGCAGGACACGGCTGCCAGATACCTGAACTACCAGCGTGGCGATCTAGACGTCACCCTGTCCCGCCGCTGAAAGGGCGCTTAACCACATGGAGATCGGCGTACTTATCCGCAATGCCGCCAAGCGATTTGGCGACGCCCCCGCGCTCGAATGTGACGGTCGGATCGTCTCCTTCCGCGAATTCGATCAAGCAACAGACCGCATCGGCAACGCGCTTCTAGAGCGGGGTATCAACCCCGGCGATCGTGTCGGAGTCATGCTGCCCAACGGCATCGAGTGCGTAGTCGTCTACTACGCACTGGCTAAGGCCGGCCTCGTGCGGGTACCCCTTAACGAAAAGGACACCTGGGAGCAGAACATCTACAAGGTCGACGACTCCCAATGCCGTGCCATCATTCACAACGGCAAGGCACCCACGGATGGCAAGACCGTAGAGATCGTCGAGGGATACGACTGGATCGAGTCGATTGCCTGGAGCGGGCCACATTCGCCGTGCTACGTACCGCGCGATCCAGAGGCGCCCTACCGACTTGGCTACACCGGCGGCACTACGGGACTTCCGAAGGGCGTCTGTCTCACCATGCGGGGCGAACACGCGGAGATCGCGAACTTCCTCATCGACCTCATGCCAGACATTGGTCCGGGTGACGTCATGTTGCACGCAGCACCCATCATTCATGCAAGTGGCGCGTACTTCCTGCCGTCGTTTGCGCGTGGTGCCAAGCAGGTCATCCTCACGAAGTTTGATGCCGGCCTCTGGCTTGCGGAGATGGAGCGCACCAAGGCCGGCTATACGTTCCTCGTGCCCACGATGATTGCTCTCGTACTTGACCACCCAGATCTACTCAAGCGCGACACTTCTTCACTTCGTCGCCTTTACTGGGGCGCATCACCTATTCCACCTAACATCACTGTTCGGGCGCAGGAAGTCTTCGGCAAGGTTCTCGCTCAGACTTACGGCCAGAGCGAAGCCCCGATGGCCATCACATGTCTCGGACCCGACGAGCACGATCGCGTCGGTTCAGCCGGCCGGGCCTACACATTGACTGAAGTCGCCATCATGGACGAAGAGGGCAACTTCCTTGGCACCGGTGAGCCCGGCGAGGTTGTAGCGCGCGGTCAGGTGCTGATGAAGTGCTACTGGAACCGTCCCGAAGCGACCGAGAAGACGATCGTCGACGGTTGGCTGCACACCGGCGACATTGGCTACCTTGACGAAGAGGGCTACCTCTTCCTGATCGATCGCAAGAACGACATGATCATCAGCGCCGGCGTAAACGTGTATCCACGCGAGGTCGAAGATGTGATCAATGGACATCCGGCAGTCAAAGAAGCGGCGTGTGTGGGTATTCCGGACGATACCTGGGGTGAAATCATTCACGTCGTGGTTGCCGTGCGTGAACCGGTATCTGAAGAAGATCTACTCGCCTTCTGCCGCGAGGGTCTCGCACGCACCAAGGTCCCTCGTAGCGTGGCGATTTGGGATGAGCTGCCTAAAAGCCCTGCTGCCAAGATTTTGCGACGCGAGGTCAAGGTGATCGAGGTCGAGCGTCTGACTGGCGCAAAATGAGCGGCCTCCTAGGTCGCCCCGCGTACGTCGTCGATGTCGTACGCACGCCATTCGGCAAGGGTCGGCCTGGGGGTGCACTCTCGGAGGCCCATCCAGTGGACCTCCTCGCGCATGTCTTGACCGCTCTGATCGATCGCACTGGTATTGATCCGGGTGCCGTTGAGGACGTTATCGCTGGATGTGTGCAACAGGTCGGCGAACAAGCAGGCAACATCGCCCGTCATGCCGTTCTCGCTGCAGGTTGGCCGTACTCAGTTCCGGGTGTGACTCTCGACCGGAAGTGCGGATCCTTCCAGCAGTCCGTGGAGTTTGCGGCCCAAGCGGTTGCATCCGGTGCGATGGACGTCGTCGTCGCGGGTGGCGTCGAGATGATGAGCCGCATCCCGATGAAGACCAACCGCCTCGATCGCGACGAACTCGGACCACGCTTTCGCCAGAGCATGCCCGGGGGCCTCGTTGGTCAGGGAATTTCCGCGGAGTTGATAGCCGCGAAGTGGGGCGTCACGCGGGAGTGGCTCGACGAGTTTTCCGCCCGTTCGCAGCGCCTCGCCGCTGAGGCTCGGGATAAGGGTTGGCTGAGCAATCAGATCGTCCCCGTACAGGTGGGCGACACGCTCGTCAGCACCGACGAAGGCATCCGGGACACCACCACAGTCGAGGTGCTGGCAGGCCTCAAGACGTCATTCGAGCGTCCCGACATGGCCGAGCGCTTCCCCCAGATCACTTGGACTGTGACTGCGGGCAACTCTTCACAGATCACCGATGGCGCATCGGCTTCGCTGATCGTGTCTGAGGATGCGCTCAAGCGCTTCAACCTCACACCAAGGGCTCGGGTCGTTGCCACCTCTGTCGTGGGTGACGATCCCATCTTGATGTTGTCGGGCGTTATTCCGGCCAGCCGCAAGGCCCTTGATCGAATGGGGCTGACGGTCGACCAGATGGACACGGTAGAGGTCAATGAAGCGTTCGCTTCGGTCGTGCTGGCCTGGATCGACGATCTCGGCGCTGATGCGGAGCGCGTCAATCCCTGGGGCGGGGCTATCGCATTCGGCCACCCTGTGGGTGCATCCGGTGGCAGACTGCTAGCGAACCTCCTCGGTCGCCTCGAGCAGATCAACGGTCGTTA
>JBIHZU010000126.1:0-5520 GCA_044240285.1 Candidatus Nanopelagicales bacterium
TCCCCACCAATATTGTTGCGACCGTCGATCCCCGTGAAGCTTTGGTGGATTCACAGATGGTGATTCTCGCCGTCCCTGCCCAGACACTGCGAACCAATCTGGCGGATTGGGGTGCATACGTAGAGGCGGATGCCCTCATGGTGAGCCTCATGAAGGGCATCGAGCTCGGCACCAACTTGCGCATGAGCCAGGTCATCCAAGAAGCACTTGGGATTGATGAGTCTCATGTCGCGGTGCTATCGGGGCCGAACTTGGCCCGTGAGATTGCTCAGCGCCAACCCACAGCGACCACAGTGGCGTGTGTGGATGAAGATCGGGCAAAGGCGCTCCAAGACGCGTGCACAACCGACTTCTTCCGTCCGTACTGGACTGTCGACGTTGTGGGCGCGGAGATCTGCGGCGCGGTCAAGAACGTCATCGCGCTAGCAAACGGCATGGCGGTGGGCCTCGGGTTTGGCGAAAACTCGCAATCGGCCCTGATGACACGCGGACTTGCCGAAATCTCGCGCCTCGGAGTCGCGCTAGGTGCCGATCAGATGACATGCCTTGGGCTCGCAGGCGTAGGAGATCTGATCGCAACCTGCTCATCGCCGCTCTCACGCAACCGCACCTTCGGACTCAACCTCGGGCGCGGGTTGACGATCGACGAGACCATCGCCGCAACGAAGCAGACGTGCGAGGGTGTCAAGAGTTGTCAGCCGATTCTCGAACTTGCACATTCACATGGTGTAGATATGCCCATCACGGAGCAGGTCGTTCAGGTAGTCCATCACGGCATGAGCCCGAAAAAGATGTTGATGGCCTTTATGTCGCGTGACACCACTGCAGAAGCGATGAGCGTCACCGACTGACGCTTAGGCGTGATCTAGTGCTTGCGCGAGGTCGTTCCACAGGTCGTTGACGTCCTCGATGCCCACGGACAATCGAATCAGACCCTCGGGCACGAGTGGAGACTCTGCAGCCCAACGGCGGCGGCGCTCAAGAGTTGACTCGACACTGCCGAGGCTCGTGGCGTGGAACCACAATTGCGTGGCAGCACACACACGTTCGGCAGCGTCGGCTCCGCCTCGAACGTCGATGCAGATGACTCCGCTGAAACCGGGGTAGCGGACTGTTTCCACGTTGCGGTGAGCGGCAAGTCGATCTAGCAGAGCCTGTGCGTTGCTCTGATGACGCTCCATGCGGATCGCAAGCGTGCGGATGCCGCGTGCTGCGAGGAATAGTTCGAGCGCTCCACACGTCGCGCCGTACTGGGCGCGACGTGAGCGGAAGTCAGCTACGTAATCCACATCGGAAGCAACGATTGCGCCAAGAAGCAGGTCAGAGTGGCCACCGAGATACTTCGTCGCGCTATGAATGACAAAGTCCGCGCCAGACTCCAGCGGTCGCTGCACGATCGGGGTTGCGAAGGTGTTGTCGACCGCGACAAGGGCCCCGGCGCCGTGCGCGATCTCAGCGGCCATCGCGATATCGGTGACCTCCATCAGGGGGTTGGATGGAGTTTCAAGCCAGAGCAGTTGGGCGCCCTCGCAGGCTGACACAAGAGCAGCGCTGTCTGCGGTGTCTACTTTGCGTAGGCGAATGCGTCCCGTGAAGTCGAGTTCGTCGAGACGGGCTTGAATGCCCGAGTAACTAGCAAGCGGCGCGACCACGACTGCGCCGATGTGCAGCATGTCGAAGATGACGCCAGCGGCGGCTTGACCCGAGGAGACCGCAAGGGCAGTGCCTCCCTCGAGCGCGCCGAGGACGGTCTCGAAGGCGTGTTCAGGCATCGTTGCGTCGCGGTGGTAGTGCGAGTCGCCGCCAGCGAGATACGTAGAGACTGGCGTGATCGGCTGGTTGAGCGGATCACCTGGCTGGGATGGCCGACCAGCATTGACCGCCACGGTGGCTGGCTGCCGCGGTTGTGTCATGCGCACAGGCTAGTGCTCGGCGTGTCCCGGCCCACATGGTGCCCACCGCGCCGGATACGGTCAGGGGGTGAAGACACGCGTCGCAGTCATCTTCGGCGGGCGTAGTAGTGAACACGCCATCTCATGTGTGAGTGCGGGTGCGGTGCTTCGAGCGCTGGATCGCGATGTGTACGACGTGATCCCTGTGGGCATCACTGAGGCTGGCCACTGGGTCGTTGAGGATGACGATCCTGAGCGCATGGTGATCCGTGATAGCCATTTGCCGCATGTGCGCACTGACCGTGACCCTGTGACGCTGGGGCGCGATGCCGAGGGCCGGGTCGTCCTCACGTCGATCACCGGATCAACGCTAGGGGTGATTGACGTTGCCTTCCCGGTCTTGCATGGGCCCTGGGGCGAGGACGGAACGATTCAGGGCCTGTTCGAGACGCTGGGGCTTCCCTATGTCGGCTCAGGCGTTTTCGCTTCAGCGGCTGGTATGGACAAAGGGCATATGAAGGCGATGTTTCGCATCGCTGGTCTGCCGGTTGGCCCATACGAAGTGGTCAGCAACCGCGACTGGATCACTAACCGCGAAGCGACGCTTGCCCGCGTGGCTGAGCTCGGATTCCCACTCTTCGTCAAGCCTGCGCGCGCAGGTTCGTCGCTGGGCATTTCCAAGGTACGCGATGAAGCAACTTTGGTTGCGTGCATCGAGCATGCGCGATTGCATGACCCACGTCTGGTGATTGAAGCCGGATTCGAGGGTGTACGAGAAGTGGAGTGTGGCGTACTCATCGATGCTGACGGGATTCCACGTGCGAGTGCTTGCGCCGAAATCATCGTGAAAGGGAACCACGAGTTTTACGACTTCGAGGCCAAGTACCTTGATGACTCGGCTGATCTTGTGGTTCCGGCGCAGCTCGATGCGGAGACGACTGCGCAGTTGCAGCGCCTCGCGATCCTTGCCTTTGACGCGGTAGCGGGTGAAGGTCTCGCACGCGTGGACTTCTTTGTGTGCGCTGACGGCATCATCATCATCAACGAGCTGAACACGATGCCGGGATTTACCCCGATTTCGATGTTCCCTCGCATGTGGGCCCATGGCGGTGTGACCTATCCAGAGGTGGTTCACCGTCTTGTTAATGACGCGTTAGTCCGCGGCGCTGGACTTCGTTGATGAGTGCGTGATGTCTGACTCTGCCGGCGACCTCGGCGAATTCGGTCTCATTAGCGCCATGCGCGCCGTGCTGCCAGCAGCTCCGCTGGCGCAGGTGGGTCCGGGAGATGACGCCGCCGTACTCACGACGTCGGATGGGCGCGTGGTCACCACAGTTGACGTCCTCGTCGAAGGCAGGCACTTTCGCCGCGACTGGTCCAGCGCCCATGATGTGGGGCGTCGGGCCGCGGCTGCGAGCCTCGCAGACGTTGTGGCTATGGGTGCTCGTCCCACCGCTTTGCTCATCGGTCTCGGTGTGCCGGCTGACCTTGAGTCGTCCTGGGCTCGAGAACTCGCTGAGGGTCTGGCTGAAGAGGCCGGACTCGTGGGCGCTGGTGTGATCGGGGGAGACGTCGTACGCAGCGACACGATCATTGTGAGCGTGACGGCGTTCGGCGATCTGGAAGGGCGATCTCCCGTGCTCCGCTCAGGCGCACGGGCGGGCGACGTGCTTGCGGTGGCCGGTCGCCTCGGGTGGGCCGCTGCCGGACTCGCCGTCCTATCGCGCGGGTTCCGGGCCCCGCGTGTATTGGTCAACGCCCATCGCGTACCTGAGCCGCCCTATGCCGCGGGACCAGCAGCCGCAGATGCGGGTGCAACGGCGATGCTCGATGTGAGTGATGGGCTTGTTGCCGACGCTGGGCATATCGCGCAGGCGTCCGGTGTCGAAATCATTATCGATCCGAATTGTCTTGTTGTCGCCGATCCGATTCGCGATGCAGCGGCCGCATACAACGCTGATCCGTTGGTGTGGCTGTTGGCGGGCGGGGATGATCATGCGCTCTTGGCGACATTCCCTAAAGGCGCAACCTTGCCCGCGGAGTTCACCGTGATTGGTTCAGTGCGAGCGGCCAAGACACCAGGAGTTCTGGTGGGAGATGCTCCCTACGCTGAGCGCGGGGGCTGGGATCACTTCCGATAGGGCAAGTGACTAGGCGCGAGCTACCTTGCCGGCCTTGAGGCAGGAGGCGCATACGTTGAGGCGCTTGGGAGTGCGGCCCACGAGAACACGCACCTTCTGGATGTTCGGCACCCAGCGGCGGTTAGTGCGACGGTGGGAATGGGAGATGGCGTGACCGTAGATCGGTCCTTTGCCGCAGACTTCGCAGTTGGCCGCCATGGTGCACTCCCTTTACGTTGCAAATCGTTCGTCGCATTAATCGCCTAGTCGGCGACGGCCAAGAGTAGCCGAGGCGTAGTCGGCACCCCAAATCGGCCTCCTGAAGGCTCTGGCGGGGTAGCGTCACCCGGTCAGGGAGTTTTATAGGGCCGCCCCGGGAGGAGGAGCCATGGCTGCCATCGTCAGCGTAGACACCGTCCGCCAGTGGATCCAGGTTTCCTTGGAGTCCCTGGGGGCCCAGCGGGCCGCGATTGACTCCCTCAACGTCTTCCCGGTGCCCGATGGCGACACCGGCACCAACATGTACATGACGTTGGAGTCGACAGCGGAGGCCATCGATGAGGCGGCTGCCCGGTCGGACGCCACGTTGTCGCAGGTCGGCGCGGCCATGGCCAGAGGCGCGCTGTTGGGTGCTCGAGGCAACTCGGGCGTAATCCTCGCCCAGATTTTGCGTGCCTTCGCTGAGGAACTTCGCAGCATCCCCGATGGAGCGGTCTTTGATGGCCCGCTCGTACGTCGTGCTCTACGCCGCGCCAGCGACCTCGCCTACCACGCAGTTGCAGCTCCTGTTGAAGGCACGATCCTCACCGTTGCGCGCGCCGCGGCAGATGCTGCGGAAGCGAGTGAGGGCAATGGTGTCGTGGCGGTAGTGGAGGCGGGCGCGGCCGGAGCCCGCGCGGCTCTCGCGCAGACCACCGAGATGCTCCCGGCGCTGCGTCGGGCTGGAGTCGTTGACTCTGGTGGTGCGGGCCTCGTGGTGGTCTACGACGCGATGATGGATGTGCTGACCGGCATAGGACGCCCACACGTCCCGGTGCGTGCAGCTATCGCGCATGAGACGCAGGAGGCCTACGGCGGTCCCGCCTATGAAGTCATGTACCTGCTTGATGCCACGGAGGCGGGCGTCGATGTGCTGAGGTCGCGACTCGAAGCATTGGGTGATTCGCTCGTGGTGGTGGGCGGTGATCCGCTGTGGAACGTGCACGTGCACGTCGACGATGCAGGTGCCGCAGTTGAAGCGGCGTTAGAAGTCGGTCGGCCCCACCGCATTCGTATTACGCACCTACAGACGCTGACACCAGAGCCCAAGGGTGGCCGTGCGCTTGTTGTTGTCGCGACTGGCCCTGGTGTTGCGGCGATGTTGGCTGATGGTGGTGCGGTCGTAGTTCCGGTCGAACCCACACGTCGACCGTCGACCCGTGAGATTCTCCACGCGATCGATCGTTGTGAAGCATCTGAGGTCATCGTGCTCCCGAGTGATCGCGATACCCGGGCTGTTGCCGAAGCGG
>JBIHZU010000127.1:0-5499 GCA_044240285.1 Candidatus Nanopelagicales bacterium
CCGAAGTAGTCCGACACGTGGCCGCCGGCCCACGGTGACATTGCACCCTCAGCGATGGTGAGTTCGCCGTCAGGCACCACAAGTTCGGGATCGACCTCCATCTTGGTGCCGAGGCCACTGCACTCAGGGCACGCGCCAAACGGGGAGTTGAAGGAGAAGGAGCGGGGTTCTAGCTCCTCGAACGACAGCCCACAGTCGGGGCAGGCGAGGTGCTCACTGAAGATGCGCTCGCGATCGGGATCGGACTCTGGCAGATCCACAAAGTCCAACACGACAACGCCTGACGCCAAGCGGAGTGCGGTTTCGACAGAGTCCGTCAGGCGTCGTTTCGCTGATGCCTTCACTGCGAGACGGTCAATAACCACCTCGATCGTGTGCTTCTCTTGCTTCTTCAGGGTCGGTACTTCCTCCAAGCCGTATACGACTCCATCAACTCGAGCTCGCGAATAGCCTTGGGACTGCATGGTGCGGAAGAGATCGGAGTATTCGCCCTTGCGCTCACGCACCACGGGGGCCAGCACTTGGAACTTTGTGCCCTCGGGCAATTCCATGACCCGATCGACAATTTGTTGCGGGGTCTGCCGGGCGATGACGCGGCCACAGTCAGGGCAATGCGGCTTACCGATCCGCGCGTACAGCAAGCGCAGGTAGTCATACACCTCAGTGACGGTGCCCACCGTGGATCGCGGGTTGCGAGACGTGGACTTCTGATCGATCGAAACCGCGGGTGACAGTCCCTCGATGAAATCGACGTCTGGCTTGTCCATTTGGCCGAGAAACTGTCGGGCGTAGGACGATAGGCTCTCGACATAGCGGCGCTGCCCCTCGGCGAAGATGGTGTCGAAGGCCAGCGAAGACTTGCCCGAGCCAGAAAGACCCGTGAAGACGATCAGGGCGTCGCGGGGCAGGTCTAAGGAGACGTTCTTCAGGTTGTGCTCCCGTGCCCCACGGACGATCAGCCGGTCCATACGCCTCCGCTCAAGTGAAGTCTCAGGCTAATCTCTCACGCATGACATATTCCGGCGAGGTCACAGTGGGCGGCTCGGCCGCGGTTCGAGAACTCCCGGGGCTGGTGATCTCGAAGTTGGCGGTTGGTCCCTACAACAACAATTGCTACCTCTTGCGGTGCACTGCGACCGGGGCACAGGCGCTTATCGACGCAGCGGCCGAGCCTGATCGTCTACTCGCGTTGATTGGGCCGACGAGCCTGCAGTACGTCATCACGACGCATAGCCACAAGGATCATTGGCAGGCACTAGCCGAGGTCGTCGAAGCGACAGGTGCCATGACCGTGGCTCACGCCAACGACGCCACCGATATCCCCGTTGTCACCGACATCACCCTCGCCGACGGCGATCATCTCGCATTCGGCGCCATCGAACTCGAAGCGATCCATCTCGTTGGACACACCGACGGTTCCATCGCCTTGCATTACGACGATCCAGACGGTCCGCCACACCTGTTCACCGGTGACTGCCTGTTCCCGGGAGGGATCGGTAACACCAAAGATGACCCGGTGCGCTTCGAAACGTTGCTCAACGGCGTAAGCGCCAAACTCTTTGACCGACTACCCGACGAGACATGGATCTATCCCGGCCACGGGGGCGACACCATCCTCGGAGCCGAACGGCCGCACTTGACTGAGTGGCGAACTCGCGGCTGGTAGGTCAGCGGACTGGGAGGATTGATACCCGCTGGACGATCAGTTGCGACCCGTCCACCACGACCTCACCTGTTACCGGGTTGCCGGCGTCGCTTGCGTAGCACTTCACGGCAATGCGCCCCGGTGCAGAGGTAGTTATTGCCGAGGTGAACGCATACTGGACGTAGAGCCCACTTGGGTACCGAATCATGGATCCGGAAACATTTGCCCCATTGGAGACGAGGAAACATTCCACGTCTACGGTTAGTGACGGGACTCTACCAGTATTGATGCGCGTAGAAAACGACACCAAGTAAGAGCCAGCGGAGAATGGTCCCATGGTGATGACTGATGTCATTCGGTTGGAATGGCGAAGCTCCTTTTGAGTGGGAACTTGTTTGGCATATGTTCCTGGGCCCTGCTTGAGTGGCTTATTCGACGGGGCCGCCATGGCCGCGGGGACTGAAGCCAAGGTCAACCCAGCCACGAGCGCTCCAGCGAGGGTGGAGCGAATTAGGCTTTTACGGTTCATGATGCCTCCTCAGGCTTGCGTTAACGGCAGAGTAGCAAGAAAGCGCCCGATTATCCCGCGTTGTCGATATGCGTCACTAAAGCGGGATTCCGTTTCACCGCGATGAGACTTGTTGCCGCAGTAATCGTGAGGGTGCCCACGATGACCACGAGCGACAGCCAAGTAGGCACCTGCCACAGATCGGTATTGAACGTGGCGTTGATCGCCTCTAGGAGCATTTTTAGCCCAATGAAGAGAAGGATAAAGGCTAGGCCTTTGCTCAAGTAGATGAGCTTGCTGATGAGACCACGCAACAGGAAATACAACTGACGAAGCCCCATGAGCGCGAATGCGTTGGCAGCGAAGACGATGTATGCCTCCTGCGTGAGACCGAAGACTGCAGGGATGGAGTCGACGGCAAACAGCAGATCGGTGGTGCCAATCGCGATCATGACCAGCACCATGGGGGTGTAGGTACGCTGGCCTTCAATCTTGATCATGAGATGAGTGCCGTGATAGTTACGTGTCATTGGCACATGCCTACTGATCCACCGCACTAAGGCATTGCCGTCAGGGTCTGGCGTCGCGTCATGAGAGCGCCAGACCTTCCATGCGGTGAAGATGAGGAATCCGGAGAAGAGGAAGAACGTAACGGCAAAACGATGTAACGCCTCCGCGCCGATGACGATGAGAATCGCACGTAGGACTAGAGCGATGACCACCCCGACGAGTAGCACGCGATGTTGAAGCTCCTTGGGCACTTGGAAGGACGCCATCAAGACCATGAAGACAAATAGGTTGTCCACGCTCAGGGAATACTCAGTCAGGTAACCCGCGACGAATTGACCGGCGTAGGTTCCACCCGCCCAAAAAAATAGGAATACGGCAAAGAGGATGGCTAAGATGACATAGAAAATCACCCAGCGCGCTGCATCCTTGCTGGTGAACTCCCGAGGACGTCGATCAACAACAATGAGGTCGACGACGATGACCGCGCACAAGCCAACAACCGTCGCAATCCATAACCACGCCGGCACATTCATGCGTGCCCCGCTTCACGCATCTGACGCAGTTCGCGCTTGAGATCCGAGACCTCATCACGCAAACGGGCAGCGAGTTCAAACTGAAGTTCACCGGCTGCCCCATGCATTTGCGCAGTGAGCTCCGTTATCAGCATTTCGAGATCGGCCGCGGCTGCTGCACCCTTCGTACGGAGTTTGCGTGGCTCAAAGGCCGCCGCACCTAATAGCTCCTGAGTGTCGGCGTCTTCACGTGCAAGCAATTCGGTAATGTCCGCAATCTTCTTGCGCAACGGCTGCGGATCCAAGCCTCGTTCGGTGTTGTAGGCAACCTGCTTTTCTCTACGACGTGTCGTCTCGTCAATAGCACGCTGCATCGAGTCGGTGATCTTGTCTGCGTACATGTGCACCTGGCCACTGACGTTGCGTGCCGCGCGGCCGATGGTCTGGATGAGTGAAGTCTCAGACCTGAGGAACCCCTCCTTGTCGGCATCCAGAATCGCCACAAGGGACACCTCTGGGAGATCCAGCCCCTCCCTCAGCAGATTGATGCCCACCAGGACGTCGTACTCCCCCATGCGCAATTCGCGGAGGAGTTCGACTCGTCTGAGGGTGTCCACCTCAGAGTGCAGATAGCGAACACGGACGCCCTTGTCGAGAAAATAGTCGGTGAGGTCCTCCGCCATCCGTTTGGTCAAGGTCGTGACTAGCACGCGCTCGCGGGCGGCTTCTCGCAGTCTGATTTCGGCAAGTAGATCGTCGATCTGCCCCTTTGTGGGCTTCACCACGATCTGGGGGTCAACTAGTCCGGTAGGCCGGATAACTTGTTCCACGACATCGCCTTGCACCTTGGTGAGTTCGTATGACCCCGGTGTCGCAGATAGGTAGATGGTCTGGCCCACCCGCTCCTCAAACTCCTTAAACCGCAGCGGCCGGTTATCCATGGCACTCGGTAGGCGGAATCCGTGCTCCACCAAGGTGCGCTTGCGGCTCATATCGCCTTCGTACATTCCGCCGATTTGGGGCACAGACACATGCGACTCGTCAATCACCAACAAAAAATCTTCGGGAAAGTAATCCAGCAGACAGTTCGGTGGCGTGCCCGCAGCGCGCCCGTCGATTTGTCTCGAATAGTTCTCGATGCCCGAACAGGATCCGATTTGACGCATCATCTCGATATCGAAGGTTGTGCGCATACGTAGCCGTTGGGCCTCGAGGAGTTTGCCCTGCGTCTCCATCTCGGCAAGGCGAGCTTCAAGCTCTTGCTCGATCTCGCCAATGGCCCGATTCATGCGCTCGGGTCCAGCCACATAGTGCGTAGCCGGAAACACGTAAAGCTCAGGTTCATCGCTGAGAATCTCTCCAGTGAGCGGATGCAACGTCATGAGGCGTTCGATGTCATCACCAAAGAACTCAATGCGTACCGGGTGCTGTTCGTAGACAGGGAAAATCTCCACAGTGTCACCACGCACACGGAATGTGCCACGAGTGAAAGCAATGTCATTGCGGGTGTACTGAATATCCACGAACATGCGGAGCAGCGAGTCGCGGTCCGTCTCCTGGCCCACTCGAAGTCGTACCATGCGGTCGACGTATTCCTGTGGGGTGCCCAGACCATAAATCGCAGACACTGTGGCCACCACGATGACGTCACGACGAGTCAGGAGCGAGTTGGTGGCCGAGTGCCGCAGCCGCTCGACCTCCTCATTGATGGAGGAGTCTTTTTCAATGTAAGTATCGGTTTGCGGGACGTAGGCCTCTGGCTGGTAATAGTCGTAGTAGGAGACGAAGTACTCCACTGCATTATTCGGGAGCAGTTCACGAAACTCCTGCGCCAACTGTGCAGCGAGAGTCTTATTGGGCGCCATGACTAGCGTGGGTCGCTGGAGTTCCTCCACTACCCACGCTGTTGTTGCGCTCTTCCCAGTGCCGGTGGCACCCAACAGCACGATGTCCTTTTCGCCGGCCCGAATTCGCCGACAGATATCAGCGATGGCAGTGGGCTGGTCTCCAGCTGGGACAAAGTCCGAAATGACCTCAAAGGGTGCAACCCGCCGCTCAAGGTCGGTCACGGGTCGCGTCATGTCATGAGCCTACGACGAGACGTTCCCATAGCGAGTCCACCGCAGCAGCCAGTTGGTCGGGCCCCGCGCTGTTGTCGACGACTACGTCTGCCAGCGCGAGCCGCGACTCTCGATCCGCCTGTGCAGCCATGCGCCTACGGGCATCGGCTTCGGTGAGCCCACGACCCACCAGACGCTCCACTCGAACCTCGTCGGGAGCATCCACCACAACCACCAAGTCCCAATCCCTCACTCGGCGTGATT
>JBIHZU010000128.1:0-5467 GCA_044240285.1 Candidatus Nanopelagicales bacterium
GATCAATGTGATCGTGCGTCAAAGCGATGACCGAAATCTTCAAATCAAGATCGTGGGCTGCACTGGATATGGCAGTGAGGTGCGACTCGTCGAGTGGACCCGGATCAATGACAAGGGCTTCATGTGCGCCTGGCTCAGCAAGGATCCACGTGTTGGTCCCATCCAAGGTCATCGGACTCGCATTCGGAGCGAGCACGCATACGGCGCGTGGAGATACTCGACCGCCCGACCACGGACGATCAGACACAGGGATCAGACGCCCGCTCATTCGCCGGAGACCAAGCTCTTTTTGACGGCATCGACTTCACTCAGAATCAGTTCTCTTGCTTCGTAGTCGACTTCGAAACCTTCATAGGCGTGTCGCAGAGTCCATTGCGCGGTCACTGGATCGTGGAATGGGAGGAGTGGCTGCACCATTCGTCGTCTCGCCTCTGCCAAAACCTCTGCCACGGAGGAGAAGCCCGCGAGTTCACGCAATGTTGTCCCGGTGGGTGTCATCATCGGCATCTCGCCGGAATACCGCTGGCGCAATCCATCTTCGGGTCGCACCCAGATCGCACTATCCGACTCTCCACTGACGTCCTTCGGCTCTTGCCCCTCGGGAAGCCCTACAACATAGAAACGAGTATCGAAGCGCCGTGATTGAAACTCCGGCGTCACCCAATGACTCCAGATAGGTATGTCATCCGCCGGGATGCTCAACTGATGATCGTTCAGCACTGCGGCAAGTGAGCCCCCCGCCTCCACGATGACACGATTGGCATCGGTTGCAGCACGTAGAACTTCAGCACCCGAGGCGAGAAGCACCCCAGACTCCTCGAAGGTTTCGCGGACCGCACACACCAGAAGTTCACGGGCAAGCGCTGCATCACCTTGAGAAACGCGCGCATCTGGTGCGCCAACAATAGGTACCGACGCATCTGCATCTCGCGTGTCAAGTCTTCCGCCGGGGAAGACGTGCATCCCAGCTCCGAATTTCATTTGAGTCACACGGCGCATGAGGAATACCTCCACGCCACGCTGACCGTCGCGCAACAGCATGACAGTCGACGCATTACGCGGTAGAAAACTCAGTCGGACACCTCGACTGTGAGTTCGACCTCCACTGGCGCACCCAACGGAAGCACCGCTACACCAATAGACGTGCGTGCATGTCGTCCGCTCTCACCAAAGATCGAGATGATTAGATCGCTTGCACCGTTCATCACAGCAGACTGCTGAGTGAAGTTTGGGGCACTGGCGACGAAGCCGCAGACCTTCACGATGCGTACGACCCTGCTTAGGTCGCCGACCACCGACTTCACAGCCGCGATTGCATTGAGCGCGCATACACGCGCACAAGCCGCGGCGGCCTCAATGTCGACGTCAACACCTAGGTGACCCGTCATGAGCAACTCTCCCTTGACCATGGGCAACTGGCCCGAGGTGTAGACCATGCGCCCCGACAACACGGCCGGCACGTATGCGGCCACGGGGGCAGGGACTTCAGGGAGAGTCAGGCCAAGTTCGGCAATGCGCTCTTCGGGGGTCATGTCAGTCCTTTGCTCGCTTCAGATAGGCCACGAGCGACTCGGGGTTAGGGCCTTGCACCACCTGCACAAGCTCCCAGCCATCAGAACCCCACGTATCGAGGATCTGCTTCGTGGCGTGAACGAGCAGCGGAACGGTTACGTACTCCCAGGTCGTCATGACACGACCTTAGCGGGCGACCACTAGGCTCGCATGGTGCCCGAGACGGACTGGCCCGAGACGCTGCTGCATGTGGTATCCGGCAAGGGCGGCACCGGAAAGTCCACAGTCGCTGCAGCGCTGGCGCTGTCGTTGGCCCAGTCAGGCCGCCGGGTGATGTTGATGGAGGTCGAGGGTCGCCAAGGTATCGCCCAAATGTTCGACACCCCGCCGCTGCCCCATGAGGAGCGACGTATCGCGTCCGCCCCCAACGGCGGCGAAGTGTGGGCATTGGCCGTGGAACCCGAGGAGGCACTCCTTGAGTACCTCGAATTGTTCTACAACCTCCGCCGCGCTGGCTCCGTACTGCGCAAGATGGGCGCCATCGAGTTCGTGACCACCGTGGCGCCCGGGCTCCGCGATGTCCTACTGACCGGCAAGGCCATTGAACTCACCCGGCGTAAAGCCAAGGGCATCTCACCGGCCTACGACGCGGTAGTGCTGGACGCGCCGCCGACTGGACGGATCACTAGATTCCTGAACATCAACACCGAGATTGCCGGCTTAGCCAAGGTCGGCCCAATTCGGTCTCAAGCCGATTCGGTCATGTCCGTACTGCGGTCGAAGCGCACAGCTATTCACTTGGTGACTTTGCTTGAAGAGATGCCCGTGCAAGAGACGCTCGATGGTATCGCCGAGATTCGTGATGCTGCGCTGCCGATCGGTAGCGTCATCGTAAATATGCGTCGACCACATGTGCCGCACGAGCAGGAGATCGTTGAGCTCACAGACCACAAACGAATTTCCGCAGGTCTCGCTCACGCCGGGCTTGACAAGCGCAAAACAATAATCGCCGAGGCACTCTTCATTGAAGCTCGCGAACATGCTGCTCGGCTCGACATGGAGTCTGTTGAACGTGCCCGCATCGCTGATACCGGACTTCCGGTGTACGACCTGCCGATCATCTCGGGCGGCATCGACACTGCAGCGTTGTACGAACTCGCGGTGCTGCTCAACGAACAGGGATTGGCATGAGCGGGCAGATGCGGCCCCTCGATGGGCCAGCTCTCGACATCGAACAACTGATTCAAGATCCACGTACCCGCATCATTGTGTGTTGTGGCTCCGGCGGCGTAGGCAAGACCACCACCGCTGCTGCACTGGGCTTGCGCGCCGCCGAGAATGGGCGTTCGGTGTGCGTACTGACGATTGATCCCGCACGACGTCTCGCGCAGGCAATGGGTCTCACTGTTCTCGACAACACTCCCCGACCAGTGACCGGTATCAAACCTGCTAGGGGCGGGAGTCTCAGCGCAATGATGCTGGACATGAAGCGCACTTTCGACGAAGTTGTTGAGTCACATTCCGATCAGGCACGCGCTCAGCAGATTCTTGCAAATCCCTTTTATCAGGCACTTTCTTCGTCTTTTGCGGGAACGCAGGAATACATGGCCATGGAAAAGCTTTCACAACTGCGCGCGCAAGCCGATCGGGATGGCACATGGGATCTCATCATTGTGGACACTCCTCCTTCTCGTTCTGCGCTTGACTTCCTTGATGCACCGGAACGGCTCAGCTCATTTCTTGATGGGAAATTTATTCGGATACTGAGCGCCCCTGCTCGCGGCGCCGGCAAGGGAATTGGCAGACTCGTCGGTGCAGGAGTAGGTCTCTTTGCGGGAGTGCTCAACAAAGTCCTTGGCGCACAGTTGCTCTCGGACTTGGGTACATTTGTTGCTGCAATCGACACGATGTTCGGTGGCTTCCGGCAGCGCGCAGTTGAGACGTACGCGCTTCTCGCTGCAGAAGGCACCGCGTTTGTTGTGGTCGCTGCACCCGAACGCGATGCACTGCGCGAAGCGTCCTATTTTGTCGATCGACTCGCTGCAGATCACATGCCGTTGGCTGGCCTTGTTGTCAACCGTATGCAGAACGCGAACGCCGATGACCTTTCCGCGGATCAGGCACGAGCGGCAGCGGAGCGAATCGAAGACGAGGACGCGATGCTTGCCAGTCTGCTCACCATGCATGCAATGCGATTGGATGAAGCAGCTAGGCAACGTCGGCTCGTAGCCCGCTTTAGCGGCGCACACCCGATTGTTCCGCTAAGAGGAGTGCCCGCTCTTGCGCAGGACGTACACGATCTCGAAGGTCTACGTGAGATCGGCGCTTTGCTCGGTCAGCCAACCTGACGAATGCTCACGATTGCTTGGTCATACTCGTCGCGGGCGGAATGAAGCAGGCGAGTCCATGACGTGACGTGCGGACGCTGGCGAAGAAGTGCGCGGCGCTCCCGCTCTGTCATGCCACCCCAAACGCCGAATTCGACCCTGTTGTCGAGAGCGTCGGCCAGGCACTCGGTCCGCACGCCACAACCAGCGCAGATGACCTTGGCGCGGTTCTGGGCGGCACCCTGCACGAACAGTGCATCGGGATCGGAGGACCGACAAGCGGCCTCTCCAGTCCAATCCGAACCGATCATTTGCGTCCTCCCCAGCCAGCCACATGGCCGGCGCACTGGATCCACGCCGGTCGCTACGTCCTCATGTGACGCGAGTTACAGGCTATTTGCGCCAACCGTGGCTCGTCAATAAGTAAGGAGAGCCAATTCTTGGGGGTTCAGGCCCGCCACGCGACTCTCGAACCGGCCTCAGTCCCCCCTCAGGCTTACCCTGACGGTAATGAACAAGCGTCCCTCCCGTCTCGCGGCCCTCGTGGCCCTCCTCGGCGTCGCAATCCTCGCCGGGGCGGTTCTGGCCGGCATTGCCTTCCCGATCGTGGGTGGTCTGGGGGCCCTCGCACGCCAGGGAATCAACGCCTTCGAAAGTGTCCCCGACCAGCTCGACGAGCCTGAATTGCCACAGCGCTCGGTGGTCTTAGCGGCTGACGGGTCCATCATCGCCACGGTCTACTACCAAAACCGAGTTGAAGTTCCGCTGACGTCGATTGCCCCGGTCATGCGCGAAGCAATCATCGCCATTGAGGACTCGCGCTTCTTGGAACACAACGGCATGGATCTACGTGGCACCTTGCGGGCGCTGGTATCCAACTCCCAAACCGGCAGCATCCAACAGGGCGGGTCAACCCTGACACAGCAGTACGTCAAGAACGTGTTGATCGCCACCGCAACGAATGCGAGCGAACTCGATGCTGCCAAGGGTCGTACGCCGTCGCGCAAGCTTCGTGAGATTAGATTTGCACTCGCGTTGGAGCGTCGATACACAAAGCCAGAGATTCTTGAGCGGTATCTCAACATCGTCTACTTCGGCGCAGGAGCTTACGGTGTCGAAGCAGCTTCTCGTCGCTACTTCAACAAGGCGGCTGCCGATCTCACGCTTCCCGAAGCGGCAACACTAGCGGGGATCGTGCAAGCGCCCACAGCATTTGATCCAACGCGCAATCCAAAACTCTCAGAGGACCGTCGCGATCTAGTGCTGCGGCGGATGGCTGAGCTCGGCTACATCACCAGCGTCGCCGCCGAAGCTGCCGTAGCGATTCCCATGAAGGAGATTCTCAATTCCTCTGTTGTCGACAATGGCTGCACGTCCTCCTATGCGCCGTTCTTCTGCGACTACGTGTTGCAGGTCATGCGAACAGACCCAGCATTCGGTGAAGACGCAGCGAGTCGTGAGGCCTTGCTTCGCCGTGGTGGTTTGACGATTCGTACAACTCTTCAACCGCAGGCTCAGAAGTCGGCGAGCACAGCAGTTTCGACCTACATCCCCAACAAGGACGCAAGCGGACGTGCCGCCGCAATCACAATGGTTACTCCTCAAACAGGCGCCATTGTTGCAATGAC
>JBIHZU010000291.1:0-5455 GCA_044240285.1 Candidatus Nanopelagicales bacterium
CGACAGAGAGCCCGGCAACCTTCACCGGGCTCACCAACGGGCACACGTACACGTTCACGGTGGTTGCCGAGAATGGGGCAGGCGCGAGTCCGGCATCGACGGCTTCAGCTGAGACGCTTGTCGCAGCGCTACCCGAAGCACCAGCAACTGCCTCCGTTGAATCCGGCAATCGTCTCGTTTCCGTGACATGGTCGCCCGTGGAGTACGAGCGTTCCGGGGGCTCCAGCGTGACTGAGTACGTCATCACGGCCACTCCGTCATCGGGTGATGTAATCACAAAGACAGTCGTAGGAAGTTACACGTGGGATTGGACCTCGCTGCAGCATTCGGTGTCTGCACTTGATGGTCTCGCGGATGGCGTTGACTACACATTCACGGTGGCAGCGAAGAACGCTATGGGTCTATCTCCCATCACGAATGCAGGCACGACGCGCTCGATCGGTGCGCCCACTCCAGTCGTTATCACCTCAGCTGTAGAAGCAAATGGCCGTGTGACCGTCACGTGGAATGCGCCCGCCAGTGATGGTGGCTCACCTGTCACTGAATACCGCGTCACCGCGTCTTGGAGTTCCTGTGTTGTCGTGCCGAATGGCCCCGGGCCATATTCGTGCACGGTCTACGGGCTGTCCAATGGATCCAACTACGGTTTCATGGTCACTGCTCAAAATCGCGCGGGTAGTTCATACTCAAATACATGGTGGGCCTCGCCAAGGACTTCGGCGCCTGATAGCCCTTCAAGCGCAAGCGCTGTGGCTAGCACTGTTACGCAAGGAGCCGTAGCCGTTTCTTGGCAACTTCCCAGCGACAGTGGTGGCTCTTCCATCACGAATTTCACTGTCACATCGACACCGGGCAACCGCACCTGCACCGCATATTCTAGTAGCGCAACATCATGCACGGTGTACGGGCTGACACCCGGACAGTCGTACACCTTCACCGTTACCGCCACGAATGGTCTCGGCACTGGTGACGCATCAACTCCCTCCAATGCCGTGGTGGCTCTTGGTCGACCTGGGCAGCCCGCTGTGCCGATCGTGCGTGGTGGTCCCGCGACGGCGACAGTATCTTTCACACCACCGGCAGCCAATGGACTTGCGATCACGCGCTATGAGGTCTCGGTCATCGAAATGGACCCGTTGCTTCCGAATCCGCCAGCTGTCTATGGCACGGAGTCACCGATCACCGTCTCAGGGTTGATCCTCGGCCACACCTACCGCTTCGCTGTGACCGCCCGCAACGCAATGGGTGATGGCTGGATGTCGGGTATGACTGATGACTGGGTCTCCGCCAACAAGCCTTCTACTCCGAACATCACGTCAGTAACACCCGGTACCGACTCCGTACACGTCGCGTTCACGACCCCCGCCAACGGCGGATCACCCATCACGTCCTACGAGCTGGTCGCCATCGACGACACTGAGCCGGTTGCCGACACAATCGTGCGCGTCAGTTCGAGCCCAGGAGAAATCACTGGACTCGTCACCGGGCACTCCTATCGTGTGACCGTACGAGCTACGAACGTGGCGGGAGATTCGCCGGCGTCTGTAGTGAGTTCGACGGTTGTGCCGCAAGCGGCTCCCGGTGCACCTTCAGGAGTCACTGCGACGTCAACCAATGGCGGGCTGTCTGTTGCCTTCAATGCACCCACGGATACGGGTGGATCTGCTGTGACTGGCTACCGCGTCCGAGCACGCGATTCTGTAACCGGTGTTGACACGTACGCAACCGGATCGAGCAGCCCGATTTCCATCGGTAGTCTCGTCAACGGCCGTGCCTATATCGTCTCGGCGCAAGCCACAAAGAGTTCCTATATTGCCGGTCCATTCGCGGATGGTGCCGAATTAGGAGTGCCAGCAGGGCCTCCAGATGCACCGACGAATGTTGTTGCCACCAATTCGCAGAATGCTCAGTCGTCAGTGAGCTTCACCGCCCCTTCGGGAAATGGCGCGACGATCACGTCATACACAGTCACAGCCGTCGACCAAGCAGCACCGTTCACGGTCGTTACCGCTACGGGTTCAAGCAGCCCTATCGTGATCACTGGACTCACCAACCGGCGCTACTACCGCATTAGTGTCGCTGCGACGAACCGTATGGGTACCGGTGAGGGAACGGCGAATGTCGGTTACACAATGCCTGTCGCACCACCCGGTGCACCGACAATTGGTGTCGTTTCGGCAACGAGCTCCACATCAGCGACCGTGCCGTTTACGGCGCCGGTAGACAATGGCGGATCGGCGGTCATCTCCTACACAGTGACTGCGACCGACCGAGATGACGCGGCAGGCACCCGCACGGTTGTCGGCTATGCGTCACCTATCTCCGTAACAAATCTCATCGCAGGTGACACATACTCATTTGCGATCACGGCCACGAATGTTTCGAGTACGGGAGTTCCTTCCGCCGACGTTCCGGTTGCTCCTCACGGTGTCTCGGGCGTTGTGGCTACCGCCGGTAACACTCAGGCAGAGATTGAGTGGGTTGTTCCCTCGCCGATGTTCGGAGAACCTGCTATCTACACAGCGGAGACCAATACGGGGGAGTCCTGCACGTCTTCTGGGTCGACGTGCGTTATCTCCGGTCTCACGAACTACGTCACTTACTCAGTCAGTGTTTCGGCGGAAAACTCATCAGGAACGAGTTCTTCAACGGCCCCGGTATCCGTCACCCCGATCCCGGTATCGATCGCGACCACGGTGCCTTCAGCCCCCCGTAATGTGGTGACGACACCAAGGATCAATGCATTCAGCGATGGTTCCGCGACGGTCGCGTGGGATGCACCAACCGATTCTGGTGGCGGAGCGATTACCGGCTACATCGTGACGACATCCCCAGCTGACGGCACATGCACCACGCAGTTTGCACTCACCTGTGTCCTCACCGGTCTAGACCCATATGCGCTGTATACGGTGCGCGTTGTTGCGACCAACTCTGTGGGTTCGTCCGTGGCTGGCTCTTCTCCGGAGGTCAGCGCCTGTGGATTCGATACACGATTGGCTCGCTGTAAGTGGAAGGTCGCGGGTCAGGATGTCCGCGCAGAACAAGTGGATGGTGGCGTACGTGTCTCGTGGCGCTACGGTTCAGCCAGCACTGCAACGGCAATGCCTTCGGGTCGGACGTGCACCTCGCTTGCCTTCGACCCGGTGACCCTGCAAAACGCTCCGCGAGATTCGCAGGACCGCCAGTACTGCGTCATCAGTGGATCCTTCGACCCCGCTGAGACATTCCGTGTCAATGCGAGTGAATTCGACTCGAGCTCATCGGTGCATGCAACCTGGGTGTCATTGGTAGTGCCGCCCTACACGCGGGAAGCCGCGCCGCGCGTGAGTGGCACGCTAACTGCTGGTGTATCAGTGACGATTGTCGCCGCGCCAGTGTCCTGCAGCAATCCGCTCAACTGTGACAGCGCCGTTAGCTACACGGGAGAAGTGGCTGGTGGGGTATTCGACGTACCACTGACGGCAATTGCGGAGGGTGTCTACAACGTCTACGTGTCCAATCCGCTACTTCAGAGTGTTCTGGCTCGAACGACTCCTCAGGTGGTAGTTGTAGATCGAACTGACCCAACGCCGCTAACTGTCCCCGCCGGGACCTCCGTTGTAGTTTCGGATAACACGACGACACCTTTGCTGGGTGTCGACTTCACAAAGACCGCCACAGTGTCCGGTCTTGCGGAGTGTGACGCAGTGAACACCTTCACTGTGACGTGGTTCTCCGGCGATTCGGCGACCGGATCCGCGCTTCGCACTCGCTCGCCGGTTCGTACCCCGCTCGGATCGGTGTGCTGGTACTCCGACACGATGCCAGGCGAACCCGATGGAACATACACCGTTGTGGTCACGATGACGGATCCATCTGGCAATTCCTCAACTGTCTCTGAAAACGTCATAGTCGACTCTGTAGCACCTAATCTTTCAGTGGATGTGCCGTTGGCCGGCGAAACAGTGCCGTCGGGCATTATCGGAGTTTCTGGCGCCTCCGTCACTACGGGGAATGACACGACGAATCTGACTGTCTCCGCTGTGCGTGGGGTCGACGTTGTTACACGTGCCGTTAATGTGGCTACTGACAACTCGTGGAGCACCGAACTCGCGCTCACCTCAGGTTCGTGGAGTTTGATCGTCGAACGTTCTGATCGTGCTGGCAACACGACCACTGTCACGCGCTCGATAACCGTCGTGGATTCACCTACGACTCTGTCAATCACGCAACCAGTGGCCAACAGCATCGTCGCTGCAACGACAACGGTCCGTGGATGGGCGATTCCTGGGAGTTACGTCGCTTTGACATCAGGTGCAACGGAGCTTGGCGAGGTCACTACGGACGCAGATGGTTCATGGTCTGTCCAGGTGTCCCTAGACCCGTCGGCTACCAGCATTAAGGCATCAGTCGGCATTGCGGACGTCATTGTCCCGATCAGTGTCGGAGTGGCCCCCACGTCAGTCACCATCGCGAACCCCGGGGTTGGTGGCCGTACGAATGGACGGCCACTCACGGGCACGGCACCGGTCGGTGCGAGCGTGACGGTCACCATCGACTCCGCATCCACCGGAGTGGTTGTGGATGCCAACGGACAGTGGTCCTTGCCGCTGACCGGCTATTTGGTCGGTAGCCACACTGTCACAGCAACCGATGGAAACACGACAGCCAACCAGACCATCGTCATTGATCGAACCGCACCCACTGTGTCCATTACGACTCCCGTCTCGGCATCTATCCGCACTTCGTCAGTCGTCGTGTCTACGCCGAGTGCGATCTCGGATGCGGCATCGGTACAAATGTCATACTTCATCGGCCCCGATACGACGGTTGCACCGCAGTACGTTGCCACCGTGCCAGTAACCGGATCAGTGGCCGTCAGCGCATTCCCCAGTGCCCTTGCTGACGCGGTGTGGACTTTGGTCGTAACCCGGTCTGATGCGGCCGGCAATGTCGGGGTCGCGCAAGTAAGTTTCACGTACGACCGTCAGGCGCCAAACGTGACTTCGAATGTGGCGAGTTCCATGCCAGGGCCGCTGACAATCGTGGGTATTGCTGGCGTTGCGCCCGGAGATCAACCTGTGACTGTGACGATCGACGGGGTGGAATGGACCGCACCGACACCAGGCCCATTCAGTCGTACAGCAGTACCGGCAATCACAAGTGGCGTGCATACCGTGGTGCTCCGACAGGTCGATGATGCGGGCAATGAGACCATTCGAACGACCACTGTGACGGTCGATTCAATCGCGCCCGATCTCACGATGAACCTCGATGGCACAGGTGACTCATTCGCGGGGCTTTTAGTTTCTGGTTCTGCGACCGGCGACGACGGGCGCATCGATATCGCCGCTACCGAGTGTGCGCTGAATACATCACCATGTGCTGCTGACGAAACGACTCAGAATTTCTATACCGACCCGGTAGACGGCGCATATTCACAATCGTTGTCTCTAGCCAACGGTTACTGGTACGT
>JBIHZU010000129.1:0-5324 GCA_044240285.1 Candidatus Nanopelagicales bacterium
CCGCCGAGTGAGCTTGAAGATCCAGCGCCGCCACGCTTCGCTCAAGTTGTTGGTCTTGCCTTCGCAGTGGTGGCCCTCATTAGTGCGATCTTCGGCGCTCCTGTGGTCGCGATCATCGCAACTGGCTGCGCGCTGATCGCTGCGTTTCTTAATGCCGCATTTGCGTTGTGCCTCGGGTGCGAGATGTACCTCATCGGCCGCCGCCTCGTGCGTCGCTAGAGCGACTCAGTAGACGAGTGCTTGCGCTCCGTCTGTGAGTGCTTCTTCGACAAATGCTGCCGCACCTGCGATGCGGGTGCTCTTGATGAGGTCTTCCTGCCCGATGCCACGTCGCGTCGCGCATTGGGTGCACACAGTGAGGGTTCCAGCCGCAATAATCGCGTCGCGAAGATCGGTCATGGGGGCAGCGTGCGGGAGCTCGAACGCCTCCGCTTTGCCTGGCACAGCGAACCAGACGGCATCGCCAGTCAGCCACATGGAGACGGTGACTCCGGCAGTGAGTGCTGTCGCAGCGACCGTGAATGCCTGGGCACACTTCTCGGCGTCGTCGGCTCCGGCGGTGAGTTTGATGACGAGGGATCGGTTCACTCGTTGAGGCTATGCCATGTCCCTGTAGGGTCGTAAGCGTGTCTGAGTCCTTTATGTATCCCGAGCCAGTCGTCCCGATCGCTTGGCTGCTCGGCCGTTGGGCTGGCGTAGGCACCGGCCAGTACCCCGGCATCGAGGATTTCCGATTTGGTCAAGAGGTCGTGTTCGGTTGCGACGGTCGACCATTCCTGACTTATCACTCGCGTGCGTGGCTGCTCGACGATGACGGCAATCAGGTTCGGCCGCTCGCGACCGAGTCAGGATATTGGCGGCCACAACCGGAAAACGGAGTCGAAGTAGTTCTCTCACACCCAACTGGCTACAGCGAGGTATGGCTTGGCCGAGTGACTGTCACCGAGATATCTGGACCAGTCATCACTGGTGCTCGCATCGAGATATCGACCGACGCTGTGATGCGGACGGAGAGTGCCAAGGAATACACCGGCGGTCAGCGCTTGTATGGCCTCGTGGAAGGCGACCTGCTGTGGACCTTCGACATGGCTGCGGTTGGCGAACCGCTCACTAATCATCTTGCGGCACGGCTACAGCCGGTGGTGACTGATGGCGAGTGAATGGGACGCGAAGCTTCGTGATCAGGGCTATCGCATCACGCCTCAGCGCCAATTGGTGTTGCGTGCCGTTGAAGAGTTGCAGCATGCGACGCCCGAAGAGATCCTCACCGAGGTACAAAAGACGGCCAGCGGCGTGAATCTTTCCACTGTCTACCGCACACTTGAAGTTCTTGAGGAAGTTGGCCTCGTCTCGCACGCGCATCTTGGGCATGGTGCACCCACGTATCACGCGCGCAGTGAACATATTCACGTTCACTTGGTGTGCTCGCAATGCGGCGAGGTTAAAGGTGTAGATGCTGAAGTCGCAGTGGGGATGGTTGCGGGGTTGCAGCAGTTGCACGGATTCGAGACTGATCTTTCGCACCTTGCCCTGCAGGGACGATGCGCAGCATGCGCACAGGTCTAGGCGGACACCCCGCTCCACCAGGCTCGCCCGATGAGGGCGTGCCGTGGCACTACGGCGATCCCTTTGCAGAGCAGCGGCGTCTCGCCGCTGGCACCGCATCGGTCAATCTTTCCCATCGCGGGGTAGCAACGGTGACCGGCGCTGACCGACTCACGTGGCTACATGACCTGACCACTCAACATGTCTTGGAATTGAGTCCAGGCGCTTCGTCTACTGCGCTCATCTTGAGTCCACATGGCCACGTGGAGCATGAGTTGCATCTGGTGGATGACGGCGCCACTGTCTGGATCACGTGCGAGCCTGGGACTGTCAGCGCGCTGGTTGATTACCTCAACTCGATGCGATTCATGCGGCGGGTTGAGGTGGCAGATGTCTCCAAAGACTTCGGTGTCATTTGGGAATCGACGCGCGAGACTGACCCACAGCACCCGACGTGGTTGATCGCGCCTGATTTCGCTGGCATTGGCGTGACGGATGCAGGCTCAGGCCCAGGTGGTGACTCGTCTCGGTACGTCACGAGTCGCCCGGCTCACCTGATCGGTCGCGAAGTGATCGTGCCGCGGGCCGAAATCGCATTGCGACTTGGAGAAGATCCTGCGGGCGTATGGGCACTGGAGGCGCTGCGCGTTGCTGCGTGTGTACCGCGCTTGGCTCACGAGACCGATCACCGCACTATCCCGCATGAGGTGGGTTGGATTGGGCCGGCAGTGCATCTGGCCAAGGGCTGCTACCGCGGTCAAGAGACGGTCGCGCGCGTACACAATCTTGGCCAACCACCTCGTCGACTCGTGCTCCTACATGTGGATGGCAGCGACAACCGTCTTCCAGTTCACGGCGATCCGGTGTTGCTGGGCGATCGTGAAATCGGCTGGGTGGCCACTGGTGTCCAACACCACGAACTTGGGCCGATAGCAACAGCTGTCATTAAGCGCACCGTGCCCGTTGACGCCGAGCTCACCGTACGCACCAGCGAAGGCGACGTCGCTGCAGCCCAAGAACCCATCACGCCGACCCAGCGGACCTAAATCTCCAAGAGGATCGTGATGGGGCCGTCGTTGACGAGACTTACTTGCATGTCGGCGCCGAAGACTCCGGTGCTAACAGTGGCACCCTCCGCGCGTAGCTCGGCAATGAGTGTGTAGATAAGTGGCTCTGCCACAGCTCGAGGCGCAGCGGCGTCCCAGGTGGGGCGACGGCCTTTCTTGGTGTCGGCGTAAAGCGTGAATTGACTCACGACCAAAATCGGGAGCCCCGCGTCGCGTGCGCTCACCTCGCCGTTGTCGCCATCGAAAATCCGAAGATCGTAGATCTTGCGCGCCATCCGCTGAGCGACGTCAAGGTCATCGGTATGCGTGACTCCGACGAGTGCCACCAGCCCGGGCCCGTTGAGCGCCCCCACGACTTCGCCTTCGACACTCACAGAGGCCCCGCATACGCGTTGAATCACCGATCGCATGACACCCAGCGTAGGGTGTGCGTGTGTTCTTCGACGTAACGTCAAACCTCATTGTGATGGCCTTGTGGGTCATTTTCGGCCTCGTGAAGGTCTGGGCCTTCATCGATTGCCTGCGCCGCAGACCTGACGCATTCCCAGCCATCGGGCGCGCTAGCAAAGTCCTCTGGCTCATCCTGACGGGCGTGTCCATGCTGACCGGCTTCTTGCCCGGGCTGACGCTCAGCATCTTTGGGATCGCCGGTCTCGTCATTGCGCTGGTCTACCTCTTCGAGGTGCGACCGAAGATCATCGCGATTACGCAGAAGCGCTATTAGCCCTTGCCCTGGTTCGCAACCGCTGCAGCAGCAGTCGCTGCGGCAGCAGGGTCGAGGTATTCCCCACCCGGAGTGATCGGCTTGAGATCTGCATCGAGGCGATAGACCAGCGGAATGCCTGTCGGGATGTTGAGGCCAGCGATGTCATCGTCCGAGATCCCGTCAAGGTGCTTGACGAGTGCACGCAGTGAGTTGCCATGCGCTGCAACTAGGACAGTCTTGCCCGCACGCAGGTGCTCAGCAACGATGACATCTTCCCAGTACGGAATCATTCGCTTGACGACGTCGGCAAGGCATTCGGTTGCCGGGCGCGATTCGGGCGGCAAGGCCGAGTAACGCACATCGTAGGTTTGCGCGAACTCGTCATCGGGTGCGATGGGCGGCGGCGGAACATCGTAAGAACGGCGCCACAGCATGAACTGTTCCTCGCCGTAAGCCTCAAGGGTGGCTTTCTTGTCCTTGCCCTGAAGCGCACCATAGTGGCGCTCATTGAGGCGCCAGTTGCGCACAACGGGGATCCACGAGCGGCCCGCCTCATCAAGTGCAATGGAAGCGGTACGAATCGCGCGGCGCAGGAGAGAGGTGTGTACGACATCCGGAAGGATGCCGGCCTCGCGCATCATGGCGCCTCCGCGTACGGCCTCGGCCACGCCTTTCTCCGTGAGGTTTACATCGACCCAGCCGGTGAAGAGATTGCGCGCATTCCATTCGCTCTCGCCGTGGCGGAGCAGGATCAGGGTGTAGTCGGACATAGCCCTATCCTGCCGAACCCGGCTCTGGGTTATTGACGAGGTGTCGAAATGCCTCGAGATTGGCTAAGGATTCCCCACGAGATTCGCGCCACGCCCATTCACGACGGATGGCCGACTCGAAGCCCATCTCAAGAAGCGCATTGAAGTGGCCATCGGCGTTCTCGAGGATCGTGCCAAGGACTCGATCGAGTTCGTCATTGGTGAGCGCGTGGCGGTTGATGCGTCCGACGAGGTAGATGTCGCCGAGGTGGTCAAGCGCGTACGTGATGGCATACATGCGGCGATTGCGTTCGAGTAACCATCGGTACACAGCCATGTGGTTCTCGTCGGGTCGTCGCATGACAAATGCGTTGATGCTGACGGCGTGATCACCGATGACCAAGGAGACGGTCGTACGTTGCTTGCGCTCGCCGGGAAGAACCACCAGGAAACTGTCGGCGTGTACTTCGTCGAACTCAATTTCGTTGGTGACGAGGTAGTCGCGGATAGTCGCGCTCGGATCAGACATCACTCAGCGATCGCAGTCCGGAGACCGCGCTGTTCCTTGATCGCATTTGCGTAAGAGGTCAGGAGTCCCGCAGTAGTGGCTGACCAGCTAAAGGACTCGGCATGTGCGCGTGCGCCGCGAGCCAGCGCACTGAGTTCTCGGGGTGAATCGAGCAGAGCTGCGATTCGCTGCGCGTAAACGACGGGATCGTGTCCGTGGATCAAGATTCCAGACGTTCCATCAGCGACGGCCGTATGCAATCCACCTACGGCCGCGGCCACAACTGGGGTGCCACACGCCTGAGACTCCAACGCGACAAGCCCGAATGATTCGGAGTGCGAGGGAACGATGGTCAAATCGGCGGCTCGGAACCAGTCCGCGATTACGTCGCGCGAGGACGGGGGCTCAAACCTGATGACGTCGGCGACACCGAGTTGGCGGGCGAGATCGACTAGCGCTTCAGGTCGCTCAAGCCCGGAGCCAGAAGGTCCGCCAAGAATCGCCACTGTGATGCTCTGGCGTCGGGTGGGATCTTGCTCGATGAGATGAGCAACTGCCCGAACGAGTACGTCTGGCGCCTTGAGCGGTTGGATGCGCCCGACGAACAACAGCAGATGCGTTCGCTCGGGGATGCCTAACTTGCGACGTGAGACGAGTTGATCGCCAGGCGTAAACAGGTCAAGATCGACACCAGGGTGTACTACATCGACATGCTCCGCAGGCGCACCGTAGAGATCGATGAGCTGACG
>JBIHZU010000130.1:0-5316 GCA_044240285.1 Candidatus Nanopelagicales bacterium
GGCGGAGTATTCCTCACAACACTCGCTGGCGGAAAAGCGACGACTTCCCTCAATCAGTATTTATTTGGATCGTTGTCCACCGTCTCTGCATCTGATCTCATCGGTCTCGGGGTTGCGGCAGCAGTCGTCATCGTGGTTCTCGCTGTTTTCGGCCGCGAACTTTTCGCGATGTCACTCGACTCCGAACTCGCTCAGGTTCAAGGCATCCGTACGACTCTCATGAGCACGCTCTTGACAGTTATGGCAGCCATCTCGGTGGTCGTGGGAATGCGTACTGTGGGTCTGCTGCTAGTCAGCGCCATCATGATTGTGCCCATTGCTGCAGCACAACAACTGACCCGATCGTTCACCGTGACCGCCATGATCGGCGTAGCGCTTGGCTTGGTCAGCACTGTTGCGGGGCTCACCTCGTCGTACTACCTAGATGTTCCCCCTGGCCCCACCATCGTTCTCATCGCGTTAGCAATTTTTGTACTGGCAGGACTTGCCGGATTTGGCTTACGTCGCCGGGGTAGACTTATAGGGAGATGAGATCTACTAAGCAACGCTCCGCCGTGATCGCCGCCCTGCTCGAGGTCGATGACTTTAGGTCGGCGCAGCAATTGCACGATCTTTTGCGCCACCAGGGCCAACAGGTGGGACTCACCACGGTCTATCGGACCTTGCAGGCGCTCGCCGAACTCGGTGAGGTCGATGTCATCGTCCGCGATGACGGTGAGTCCGTATACCGGCAATGCAGTGACTCCCACCACCATCACCTCGTGTGTCGAAGTTGTGGATCCACGGTTGAAGTGGAAGGCCCCGAGGTGGAGCAGTTGGCTCACGCAGTTGCGCACAAGCATGGCTTCGAAGATGTGACGCATACATTTGAGATCTTTGGGGTCTGCCCTAACTGTCATTCATAGGGATTTTTTGGCTGCGCAACCTCGGTAAGCGAGGTGATGTCTACCAATGGCACCGCTGATTCGGACTTGGTGCCACCACCTGGCACCCAATGGCCCACCACGGTCACCCACGTATTCGCGGGCAAATCAGAGGTGCCCAGAGTCTTGATCTTCGACACGATCGCGTCGGCGGCGCAACACGAAATCGCCAGCCGCGTCAGCCACCACCCACCCGCGGGGTCAGGCGTGACGAACCCAGTCATCTCCACATTGCGGTCAACGAGGGTCAGCCCGTCATCCCACACCGCTCGGGTGACGAACGAACTGACCAGCACTGGAACAGGATCACCAGCAGGCAGCGGCGGGGCAGTGGTGGATGGCTGAGTGCCATTCGTCGAATTGCGCTGAGCAGAGTATGCGCCCAGGGCCGGAGGTGCGATGAGGAAGATGGCGAAGACCGGGAGGAGCAAGAGCCAGGCTGATCGAGGACCGTGATGGCCATGCTCGTCCTCGCTCTTCGCGTGCTTTCGAAATATGTCGATCAGCGCGAGTACGCCGAGTATTACGAGAATGCACCCCGAAGCAACGAGATAGGGCTGCATACCTTGCTTGACGTAGTTGAGATACACATCGGTGAGCGAAATACGTAGAATCGCTCCACCGATGAGGACCAAAATAATGGCTTGCACATCGCGCCTCATGTTAATAGCGCCCATCCGACTATGACGCTCACCAGGACTGCAACAACAAAGGTTGCCGGCGAGAACCGCCAAGCGAATCTACGTCCGAAGAATCCGGTTTGGAGTGAGATGAGTTTGATATCGACCATGGGGCCAACGACGAGAAAGGCCAATCTCGCAGTGAGCGAAAACTGAGTCAGGCTCGCTGCGACGAACGCATCGGCCTCAGAGCAGATCGATAGGGCGACCGCGAGTAGGGCGAGAGCGAGAATTGCCAGCACCGGACGATCCGCGACGGCCTGCAGCCAATCACTGGGGATGGCAACATTGAGTGCCGCCGCTGTCAATCCACCGATTACGAGGAATCCACCTGCATGCAGGAAGTCATGGGCGGCGGTTAACCGAAACGTGTGCCACTTCGAACTACCCATGAGGTGTTCGCGCGGACCCACCTTGAGCCAGTTGGACTTGCCGAAGCGCAGCCACAGCCAGCCCATCAACACAGCGGTGACGAAGGACGCGAGGAGGCGCCCGACAGCCATCATCGGAACTCCGGGGAAAGCCACGAAGGTTGACACGAGGACGATGGGATTTATCGCCGGTGAGGACAGCAGGAACGCCAAGGCAGCAGCCGGGGCTACTCCTCGCGACATCAGGCTGCTGGCCACCGGCACGGACGCACACTCACACCCCGGCAAGACAAATCCCGCGGCACCCGCGACAGGCACTGCGAGTGCTCGGTTTTTGGGAAGCGCACGCTGCCAAAAACTGGTCGGAACGAAGGCGGAGATGGCACCAGAGAGCAATACACCGAGCACCAGAAACGGCAGAGCTTGTACGACGATGGAGACGAAAATGGTGGAGGCGGTTTGTAGGGCTGGATTGCTGAACGCACTCAGGATCCAGCGCTGCGCAACGACAACTACAACGAGCAAGACCGCCAGAATTTCCAAAGAGCCGGGTCGATAACGCTGCTTGACCTGCTCACTCACCGTGCGCCGCCGTAGCGACGATCACGGGCCGCATATGTCTCACAAGCTGCCCAGAGATTGCGGCGATCAAAGTCGGGCCAAAGTGTGTCGACGAACACCATTTCAGCGTAGGCGGACTCCCAGAGCAGGAAGTTGCTCGTACGCTGCTCCCCCGACGATCGAATAAAGAGATCCACATCAGGCATGTTGGGCTCATACAAGTAGCGCGCAATGGTCCGCTCGTCTACGCGATCGGGATTGAGGCGCCCCGCGGCGACGTCCCGCGCAATGGCAGCAGTCGCATCGGCAATTTCGGCTCGACCGCCGTAATTGACACACATAGTCAACGTCAATGTCGTATTGGATTTAGTAAGTTCTTCGGCCTCTTGTAATTCCGAGATGACACTGCGCCACAGTCGGCGCCTACGACCGGCCCAGCGCACACGGACGCCTAGATCGTTCATTTCGTCACGCCGGCGACGAATGACATCGCGATTGAAGCCCATCAGGAACTTCACTTCCTCGGGCGAGCGACGCCAATTTTCGGTCGAGAATGCATAGGCCGACAGGTGCTTCACGCCAATCTCTATCGCGCCGTGAACGCAATCAAGAAGGGACGACTCCCCCGCCTCATGTCCAGCCGTACGTGGCAGGTCGCGCTGCTTCGCCCAGCGGCCATTGCCGTCCATGACGAGGGCCACGTGCTTAGGCACGACATCGAGTGTCGGCGGCCGCGCACCGCTGGGGTGCGGGGTGGGTACGGCCACGGGGCGACTCATTGATCCATCTTCACATCAAGACCGCTCGACTAGCGGCAGGGACCGAAGCCCGCGCTCGAGATGCCACGTGAGGAACGCCGCCACAAGGCCGCTCCCCTCTCGACGATTGCGCTCATCACTAGCATCGGCGGCCGCCCAATCGCCAGAGAGCAAGGCGCCCAGCAAGGTGAGCGTCTCTGCTCCCGGTGACGCGGATCCAGGGAGTCGGCACTCTGTACACAGGGCTCCTCCACCAGTGATCGAAAAGGCGCGGTGCGGACCGAGCTCCCCGCACTTCGCGCAGGCGTCAAAGGACGGGGACCAACCGGCAACGGCGAGTGAGCGAAGCAGGTAGGCGTCGAGAACGAGCGACGGCGCGTGCTCGGTGCCGACCAGAGCGCGCAGGCCTCCCACGAGCAGCAGGAACTGCTGCTGCGCCGGTTCGCGTTCGACCGGCGTCATCCGCTCGGCTGTCTCGAGCATCGCGCTTCCTGATGTCCACCGCGAATAGTCCGAGCTCAACGATGGTCCGTGGGACTCCAGAGCCTCCACCTGTGTGACCGTGTCGAGATTTCGACCGATGTGGAATTGGATGTCCACGTGGCTGAACGGTTCTAAGCGGGCACCAAATCGGCTCGTGGTTCGTCGTACGCCCTTGGCCACCGCGCGCACCCGACCATGTCCCCTAGTCAAGAAAGTCACGATTCGGTCGGCCTCACCGAGTTTGTGGACGCGCAGCACAATGGCTTCATCGCGATACACCGGCACGCCCCCATTGTGGACCCCCGGAGAGTGTGTGGGCGGTAGCCTGTGGCCGTGGACACGACTTCTCCTAAGCCTGAGCTCCCCGACGCCCCGGACGACCAGCCGATCTCTGAGAAGGTCACGCTTTTCGGGTTTCATCCCAGGTGGCTGCGCCGCTCGCTGGTCTTGATCTTCTTCGGGCTCGTCCTGTTCCAGTTGTTCATGTACTCCTGGGAGAGATTGGCGCATTTCGCGTTTTTGATTCTTCTGGCGTGGCTGATCGCAATTTCCTTTGACCCGGTCGTCACTTGGCTCGCGGCTAAGGGAATGAGACGCGGTGCGGCTACCGCCATCGTTCTCGGCGTATTGGGCCTACTTGCGCTGGCATTTGTCGGGATCTTCGGCCAACTCATGCTCAGCCAGATCACGATGTTGATTCAAAGCCTCCCGGACTTCATCAAGCAGATCATTGGCTGGATCAACGACATCTTCAATACCAACATTGACCCCACCAAACTCAACGAGCTACTTAATCTCACGCCACAGCAGATCGCTGAATGGGCTCAAACGTGGGCTGGCGGCTTCCTTGGGATCTTGTCGGGGGCATTGGGCTTTGCCTTTGAACTCCTGACCATCGTCGTCTTCGCGTTCTACCTCAGCGCCGACTCCCCTCGCATCAAGCGCACCATCGCTGGTTGGCTGCCCCATAGCAAGCAGCGCGTCTTCATCACGGTCTGGGACATCTCGGTAAAGAAGGCCGGCGGTTTCGTCATCTCCAAGCTTGCGCTGGCGTTTCTCTCCGCGTTCTTCCACTGCATCTTCTTCGCAGCCATCGGCGTGCCGTACTGGCTGCCCATGGGCATCTTCGCTGGCATAGTCGGGCAGTTCATCCCCACGATCGGCACCTACATCGGCATCATCCTGCCGGCCATTTTCGCGGCATTCGAAGATCCATTGGACGTCGTGTGGATCATTATCTTCGCCACGATTTACCAGCAGGTAGAAAACTACGTGTTCACCCCAAAAATTTCGCATGCCACTATGAATGTGCATTCGGGTGTTGCCCTGGCCTCAGTCTTTATCGGCGCCGCGTTCTTTGGCCCGATAGGCGCGCTCATTGGCATCCCGTTGGTTGCCATCGTGTTGGCGATTATCGAGACGTACGTCCATCGCTACGAACTCGCGCCTGATCTGGCAGAGCGAAGTGCCTCGGGTGGATTTGGCGACCCCCAGAAGAAACCTAAAAAGTCTGACTAATCAGCCTAGAACGGCGGCGGAT
>JBIHZU010000289.1:0-5289 GCA_044240285.1 Candidatus Nanopelagicales bacterium
TGTGCTGGAGATGGGTGCTCCGTTACTGGCCCCTTCTGCCCATGTGACAGTCACTCGGTCCGCAAATGGGGATGCCTGCACGGTCAACGGTGCATTCGGAACATCGGCCGGAGTGCCAGAGATGAGGCCGCCTGCACCCACACCTGCTGTCGTGACTGCCGAGACACGAATGACGTACGAAGTCCCATTCGTCAATCCGGTAACGACCGCAGCTGTCGTCGCACTGCCGGTATTCGCGTTGGCCACAGAGAACGCGACACCATCGGTGCTCGTTTCAATGCGATAACCCGTGACCGCGGATCCACCAGCGCTAGCGGGCGCAGTCCACGACAGCGTCAAGGTGCCGTTTGAAGGTGTCGCGGCTAATGCCGTTGGAGCATCGGCTGCCGCAACCGGGGTTGTGGACTGCAACGCAGACGCACTCTCCCCCGCAGCAGTAAGCGCACGAACCGCAAATATGTGAATGGTGCCCGAGGTCAGCCCATCTGCTACATAAGTCGTCAACGCACTCGCTGTGGTTGCCGCCAGATCAGACCAAGAGGATCCACCGTCAGTCGAAACAGAGACTCGGTAACCCGTAATCGCCGAACCACCTGTGTTTACCGGTGCAGTCCACGCCAGTTGCACTACACCGTCACCACTCGGAGTCGCTGTCAGCCCAGTGACCGCATCGGAAGCGCGAACAGGCGTTGCACTCACGAGTGCACTGTCTGCACCCGCGCCTGCCGGAGTGATGGCCGCAACACGGAAGCGGTACTGCTCCCCGTTGTTAAGTGCTGTCACCGTGTATGACGTAGCCGTACTCGCAGTGTCTGCACTCGCGACGTACCACGTCGTCGGAGCTGCCACGGTGCTGTATTCAACACGGTAGCCCGTGATGGAATAGCCACCAGTTGCCGAGGGTGCGAGCCACGTGAGAGCAACCAGGGCATTTCCCGCAACTGCGGCAAGGCTTGTCGGCGCCGCCGGTGGCCCTGCAGGTGTCACCGAGGCAATGGCGTAGTCGCCAGGTCCCGTCGCCGTTAGGGCAGCCACGCGTACCAAGGTGGACGAGCCATTCGGAAGCCCGGCAACCGTCGCGGTCGTCGACGTCGAGCCACTGTCCACAATCACATCGGTCCATGTGACACCGTCGGTGCTCGTCGCCACGCGATAACCGATGATGGGCGATCCACCAGTGCCCACAGGGGCAACCCACACCAGCGTTGCCAGTCCGTTGCCGGGTGTGGCGACCAATCCAGTGGGCACATCGGCTACACCCATCGCAGTACCCGACCCCGGAGCACTCGCTACGCCCGCACCTGCCGCGGTGATCGCGGATACGCGCACCCATGTTGTTCCACCGTTGGTGATACCGGTCAACGTTGCTGAGGTGGAAGTCGCACCGGTGTTCATCACTGCGACAGTCCACGGGCCCGAGGCAGACGAGCCTGTCTCTACCCGATAGCCACTGATGCCGTAGCCGCCGGCATTCACAGGCGCACTCCACGACACATCTAGCGTGCCAGCACCTTGTCCCGGTACTACCACAACGGCGGTTGGCGCCGCCGCTGTCGTGAAGGGAACCGCCGCAGTGACTGCGGGGTCACCGTTACCGGCAGCCGTCACCGCCGAGACACGTACGAGATACGTCGTGCCATTGGCGAGCCCGCTAATGCGCGCTGACCTTGTCACTGTTCGAGTGGCAAGGGTCCACGTCACTCCTGAGGTGGACTGTTCCACTACGTAGTCCGTCACTGCGCCGCCACCTGTGGAAGTCGGCGCACTCCAGGTCAGGTTGAGCTCAGTGTCACCCGGAGTTGCATTTAGAGCCGCGGGTGCAGCAGCTGCCGCTAGCGGTGTACCCGTTGTGGTTGTCGAGTATGTGCCCATGCCAACGGTGGTGATAGCCGCGACGCGGAAGGTGTATTCCGAACCATCGACCAATCCGGAGACCGCCGCCGAGGTTGCCGCAGAACCGGTGTTCAGCGCATAGACGGTCCACGAGGTTCCGCCGGTTGTCGAGGTCTCGACGCGGTAACCAGTGACCGGGAATCCACCACTTGAGACAGGTGCGGTCCAACCCAGCACCACAATTCCGGATGAGACGGTGGTGACAGCCAGCGCTGACGGAGCACCTGCGGTCGTGCGCGGCGTTGCAGAGACGGCTGCGGTTGCCCCGTCGCCAACGCCCGTGAGAGGCGTAACTCGGAATAGGTAAGAACTGCCATTCGTCAGACTCGCGGCGGTTGCAGTGAGAGTGGCTGATCCTGTGCTCGTCACGTTCGACCACGTCACACCACCATCACCAGACTGATCCACGCGATAACCAGTCACCGGACGGACTCCGGCAGTTGTCGGCGCAAGCCACGAGAGCACAACCTGTTGGTTGCCCGGGACCGCTGAGAGCGATTGAACAGCACCCGGTGCAGCAAGCGGGGTCACCGAATCACTGGTACTCCAAGCGCCTGGCCCCTGAGCCGTGAGTGCAGCAACGCGAACTGAATACGACGTGCCATTGGTGAGTGCACTCAGATTAGTACTCGTGGATGCCGATCCAGTATCCACAACCGCGGTTGTCCACACGCCTCCCGCGGGCATGACATCCACGCGGTAGCCGTTGATCGGCGCTCCGCCGTTCGACACGGGCGCGGTCCACGTAACAGTGGCACCTGCGTCCGCTGCTCCGGCACTTACCGCTGTTGGTGCACTGGCGGTTGTCGCAGGCGTTGCCGATGTGACTGCGCTCGAACCCACACCCACTGCTGTGATGGGCGATACGCGCACGTATACGGCCACGCCATTCGTCAACCCGGTAACTGTGTAGGTGACCGCGGGTGAACCTGTGTCCGACAGCACCGTCGCCCACGTAGCACCATCAGCACTCTTTTCGACCTGGTAGCCAATGATCGCTGCACCACCGGTGTTGAGCGGGGTAGCCCAGGTGAGGTTAAGTGCGCCGTTAGCCGCCGCCGCCGCCAGACTACGGACCGATGCAGCCAGGGCCAACGGTGTGGCGGTCGTCGCCGTGGAATACGGCCCAGGACCTGTTGCCGTGATTGCGGCCACTCGTACTTGCGTAGCCACATTCGTCGTGAGACCGGTGAGCAGTGCCGAGGTCGCGGTGCTGCCAGTAGACACAATTGGTGTCGTCCAATTCGCACCGGAATCCGTGGAGACCTGCAAGCGATAACCCGAGATCGCTGTCCCGCCGGTGCTTGTCGGAGCTGTCCACGTGACGTTGAGGACTCCGGAACCGGCCGCACTCGCGTTCACCGACGTAGGTGCTGTCGCCACCGTCGATGGCGTCGCCGAAGTGATTGCCGGGGTGCCAGCACCAGCCTCGTTCACGGCGCTGACGCGGGCAAAGATGGTCGTGCCGTTCGTCAGACCCGTGATAGTCGCTGCGAGTGTGCTCGCCGGGAGATCAGATCCGTAGGCAACCCAGAGCGAACCATTGCTGCTGGTCTCCACTCGGTAGCCGATCACGCTGCCACCACCGGCATCTACCGGTGAGCTCCACGTCAACGTTGCCTGACTATCTCCTATGACTGTTACGAGACTCGTGGGCACGGAAGCGAGCGTGACGGCAGTGGCTGACGTCGTATCCGAACCACCCACACCAACGCTCGTGACCGCAGCAATGCGGAAGTAGTACAGCTGCCCGCCGGTGAGTCCGGCCACGTCGTACTCAGCTGATGTAGTGCCGGAATTAGCCGTGACAACCGTCCACGGACCCGAACCCGAAGTCGCACGCTCAACGCGATAGCCGGTGATGGGATACCCGCCATCGCTCGTAGGCGTGGACCACGTCACGCGGACAACACCTGAAGCTAAAGGTGCTGCTGTGAGCGCAGTGGGCGCAGTAGCCGGTGCAGCAGGCACACCAGTGACCTCACCGCTGGCGGGTGATGGGCCCTGCGCATTTACTGCGCTCAGGCGGACTTGATACGTCAGGCCGTTAGTTAAGCCGCTCAGAGTTGTCGAGAAGGTGGAGCCATTCACCGACGCTGCACCGAGTTGCCACGCTGAACCGTCGAAGAGGTCGACGACATAAGAAGTAATCGCAGTTCCGCCTGTGTCAGTAGGCGCCGACCAGCTCACTACGAGGCCACCGTCCGCCGGAGTGACTCCCACACCGAGCGGGGTGCCAGGTAGGCCTACCGGGGTTGCGTTAGCCGCGTCGCTCCACGCGCCAGTGCCTGCCATGGTCAGCGCAGCCACTCGGTAGGAATAGGTGACGCCGTTCGTCAGGCTGATGTCGCTGAGTGTGGTCTGGTCAGACCCGGAGTTAGCGACCAGCGTCGCCCAAGATCCGCCGCCGTCGAGACTGCGCTCAACGCGATAACCCAGAACTGCGACGCCACCGGTATCACTCGGCGTGACCCAACTCAGCGCGACCTGCCCACTCGCAGCCGCTGCAACCACACTCGTCGGCTTGTCTGCAATAGCAATCGGTGTCGCTGACGTGATCGCACTTGAACCTACGCCGCCTGCAGTCAACGCCGAAACTCGGAAGTAGTACGGAACACCATTGGTGAGTGAGCCCACTGTGGCAGTAGTTGCGGCAGACAACGTATTAGCCGAGACGACCGACCACACAAATCCGTCGGTGCTCTTCTCGATCTGATATCCGCTCACAGCCACCGCACCTGCGAGGTCAATCGGGGTGTTCCACGTCAACACCACTGACGAGTCGCCGATTGTGCCGGTGAGCAAGCGCGGTGCACTTGCCAGACCATAGGGAGTCCCCGCTAGTCCAGAACTGTCGACTCCTACGCCCACCTGAGTGATCGCAGCGACGCGGAAGTAGTAGGTCGTGCCGTTCGTGAGGCCCGACACCACTCGGCTGGCACTGCTGTCGCCCGTGTTAGCCACCAAAGTCGACCACGAAACATTGTCTGGCGACTGCTGAAGGCGATAGCCAGAGATCGCGTAGCCGCCCGTATCTGCAGGGGGCGTCCAGCGAAGATTGAGCGCACCATCTCCGACAGTGGCGCTGCTCATGTACGGCACGCCCGCACTACCAAATGGCTGAACGGCGATCGGTATGGAATAAGCGCCCTCGCCCACCGTCGTGACCGCAGCCATCCGGATGAGTGTGATGACGCCGTTCGTCAGACTAGTGAGGGTGTAAGTCGTCGCGCTTGACCCAGTGGTTGCGACTGCAGTGGTCCAGACCAAACCGTCTGGCGAGGTTTGGATTCGGTAGCCCGAAGGAGTTACGCCTCCAGTACTGCTCGGTGCAGTCCACGCAAGGGCCACCTGCCCACTTGCAGGGATTCCCGAGACGCTCGTTGGCTCATCGGC
>JBIHZU010000131.1:0-5265 GCA_044240285.1 Candidatus Nanopelagicales bacterium
AGAGAACAGTTGTGCGGGTGGCGGGACTTGAACCCGCACGCCTTTCGGCACAGGATCCTAAATCCTGCACGTCTGCCAATTCCGCCACACCCGCGTGGTTTTAGTTTAGGGGTTCGGCTCAGTGGGTGCAGTCACGGGCTTAGCGAGGTATGCCCACGGGCTCGCTGTGTGAGTCAAGGCCAGCGGTTCTACGCAATCCGTGGGCCCCAGTGATGGCGAGGACGACCAGGAATACTGTCGCGCCCACGAGAACGATCATGGTGCCGGAAGGCACTGAGGCGTAGTAGCTGAGATACATGCCTACCAGTCCACACAATGCACCGATTCCGGTCGACAGCGCGAGCATGCGGCCAAAGGAGTTGGTGAGCATTCGCGCGACCACTGCGGGGATAACCAGCATCGCCGCGACAAGGGTGACGCCGATGACGGTCAATGTCGCCAAGATGGCTAGCGACAAAATGATCATGAGTAGAGCTTCTACGCGGGCCACTCGCACGCCTGAAGCTTGAGCAACTTCGGGGTCGAAGGTCGTGAAGAGGAGGACGCGATAACGCAGGAACACGACAGCCACAGTCAACACGGTGACTCCGACCAATCCCCAGATCTGAGCAGCTGATATCCCGAGGATGCTGCCGAAAAGGGCATTTTCAAATGAAGGTCCGGAAGTTCCAAACTTTGCGAACAGGGCAACTCCGAGGGCGAAGGAAGCCGTGGTGATGACTCCGATCGCGGCATCGGCGCCCACGCGACTGCGACGGGAAACGGCCGTGATGGAGATGGCGGAGAGTACGCCCCAGAGACCGGCGCCCACCATGTACAACTGTGCGGCGAAGAGCTGCATCGCGGCGAAGCCACCGAAAATTGCGTGAGAAAGGCCATGGCCGATGTAGCTCATGCCGCGTAGGACGATGTACACCCCGATGAATCCCAAGAGCGCGCCAGACAGTGCGGCAACGAGAAGGCCCTTTTGGAAGAAGGCGAACTGAAGTGGCTCGAGGATGTCTGTCATCCGGTTGCTCTTGACTCTTCCACAACAACAGGAACGCCGAGGTGCTGGAGGACCTCCATGCGAGCGCCGAAAGTGCCCTCAAGTACTTCGGGAGTGATGACCTCCTGGGGAGTGCCAGAGGCGACGATGTGCTGGTTGATGCACACCAAATGCGGCAAGTGGGCGGCCATGCCATTGAGGTCATGTGTGGTCAGAACGATGGACATCCCATCCTCGTGAAGATCCGCAAGGAGGTGAAGTACATCGTGTTTAGTGGAGAAGTCCACCCCACTGGTGGGTTCGTCAAGCAAAAGCATCGCGGGCTTGCGTAGTAACGCTCGCGCCAAGAACATACGTTGCTGCTGGCCGCCGGAAAGCTCCCGGATGTGTCGATGGGAGAGGTCCCCGATGCCGAGTCTTTCGAGCACCGAAGCGACATCTGTTTTTTCGCTCGGGGTGGCCCAGGGGAGTAGTCGACGTGCCGTCCGCGACATGAGTACGCACTCGAACACTGTGATGGGGAAGTTCCAGTCGACTGTTTCGAGTTGTGGCACATACGAAACGGCCAGTTTGGGTGCTCGCGTGATGGTGCCCGATTGAGGTTTGAGTGATCCCAGAAGCAGTCGAAGCATCGTTGTCTTGCCTGCGCCCGATGGCCCAAGAATCCCCGTGAACTGGTCTTCGCGGACGGTGAAGTTGATGTCATGCAGTACGTGAGTGTTGCCGTATCCCGCACTCACATCAGTGAGCGTGACAAGTGCTTCTCCGACTCCAGTGCCGGTCACCGTGCGATCATTGCGGGTAAGTTGCAGAGTCGGGGACTGCGGGAGTCACATTGACTGCGTCGAGGTTGGTCGTGGTTCCGCCGAGTCCGCTGATCATGGTCGCGAAGTTGTAGCGCATGAGCCCTAGCCACGAATGCTCTGCTTCGCCAGGAGCTCCAGGGAGATCGTCATCACGAAGCGAGGCTTCGTAGCGCACGCCGGCTTCCGCACCAATCTCTTCCAATACCTTGGATGGGAAGACCTCCGAGCCGAAGATGACCTGGACTCCTTGAGCCTTCACCTGCTCAATCAGTTTGGCGACTTCCTGGGGAGTGGGATCGGAGAAGTTTTTGGGCTGAATCGCACCCACTACTGTCCAGCCAAAATTGCGCGCGAAATAGGCGTACGCGTCGTGGTAGGTCACGAGTTTGAGATTGCCGTTTGGCACGCTCGCCTGATCTTTGCGGAGCGCATCGGCAAGTGCGTTGGCTTGGACGATGAAGGCATCGGCGTTCTTGGCGTATGCGTCGGCATTCTCAGGATCCGCTGCACTAAAGACGTCGCGAATTTCTTGCGCGTAGATCACCGCATAGGTCGGATCGGTCCACAGGTGCGGATTGGGTTTGCCTTCCTCTTTAGGGAAGGAGAAGTCATAGATCCAGTCTTCCTCAGGCAGCGAGAGAGTGCCGAGCTCAATGATCTGGGCGCCGTCCTTGAGGTTGGACTTCGCGAGTTCCAAAGTGGGATCTTCGAGTTTGAGCCCGTTGATCAACACTATGTCGGCTTGGCTGAGCAAGACGGCCGCGCCGGGTTCGGGTTGAAAGGTATGTGAGTTGGTGCCCTCGGGAACGATCCCCTCAATGTCGGCGAGGTCGCCGGCTACAGCTGCTGCAATTGAGGTGATAGGGGAGACGGTCGTAGCGACCAGGAGACGGTCCACTGCCCCTGAGGAGGGGCTTGTGGAGCCCCCAGCGCAGGCAGCGAGCCCAAGAGCGAGCATGGGGAGCAAAAGCAGGGGGTTCAGACGCATGTGGCTAGCCTACTGCCGACTATTAGTTACTGCAAACTATTCGCAATAAGGACATGAGTAGGAGGCTCCTACCCGGGCGGCTACGCTTCCCCTGTGAGCGATACCCGTACCCCTGAGTCCCTTGAGGATGAGATCGAGCAGGCCCGTGAGCAGCTCGTAGCCACTCTTGCCCAGATCAAGGCACAGACGGCCCCGGCGGCCCTCGCTCGGCGAGGTGGCAAGGTAATCGCTGGGTTCTTCACTGATGAGGGCGGCAGTATTCGACCCGAGCGCATTGCCATCGCCGTAGGTGTCGTAGCCGCGGTCGTGGGGTTGAAGGTCTGGGGCCGCAGTCGTCGGCGCTGTCACTGTCACTGAGCCTCGATCGATAGCCCGCGGCAACACCACGCAGTAGTACTGTCGATGTATGGCTTCTCCTGCTGACGGTGTGCATTCTGACCGACTCATCATCTTTGGCATCACTGGTGATCTCGCGCACAAGATGACGTTGCCGTCGCTCTATCACTTAGAGCAGCGTGGGCTTCTTGATTGCCCCATCACCGGCGTAGCGAGCCCAGATCTCACCGACGAGCAGTTATGGGATTTGGCGCGTAAGGCGATCACGGCCAAGGAGCAGGCCGATGGCGACGAAGTAGATGAGGCCATCCTCAGTCGCTTGGTTCAGCGCATGACGTACGTCGGCGGAGACTTTTCTGATGCTGGTCTCTATCGGCGGCTAGCGGCGCACATCCAAGGTGCGAAAAATCCGCTTTTCTATTTGGAGATTCCGCCATCGCTGTTCGGGCCTGTGATTGAGCAACTCGGTGCTGCCGGCCTTACCCACGGAGCACGAGTCGCAGTAGAGAAGCCGTTTGGCACCAGTTTGCAGAGCGCGCGTGACCTCAATGAACGGTTAAGCAAGATTCTCACTGAGGATCAGCTGTTCCGGATCGACCACTTCTTGGGCAAGGAACCAGTTCTCGACTTGCTGTATCTGCGCTTCTCGAACGCGTGGCTCGAGCCGCTGTGGCGTCGGGAATACGTGGAGTCGATTCAGATCACTATGGCCGAAAATTTCGGGGTCGAGGATCGCGGATCGTTCTATGACGGGGTGGGGACTCTCCGAGATGTCGTGCAGAACCACCTCTTGCAGGTTCTCGCTCTTGTTCTGATGGAGCCGCCAGGCTCCTCGGATGATCCGGTAGGGGACCGGCGGCTCGAAGTGTTCCGCGCAATTAGGCCGATCGATCCGGAGACTGTTGTGCGTGGCCAGTACACCGGCTACCGCGAAATCCCCGGCGTACAGCCGGACTCGGACACCGAGACCTATGTTGCGGTCCAATTGCATTGCGACACGTGGCGTTGGGCTGGAGTGCCGATCACCATACGTGCCGGGAAGAACCTGCCGATTACGGCAACTGAGGTGGTCGTCCGATTCCATCGTGCGCCCGCGTTCCGCGTAGGTCAGCACGTCCGACACGTGATCGGACACGATGACATGATCCTGCGTGTGGGCGCGAAGCCGGGTGTCGACATTGGCGTACGCGTTAAGAAGCCTGGCACAGATGGGGTAGAGCCGGAGTTTCTCTCCTTGGACTTTGCAGAAGCCCTGGGTGCGCTCCCGAGTGCTTATGAAACTCTGCTCTATCAGGCGATGCACGGCATCCATACGCTCTTCCCGCGGTGGGATTCAGTCGAGGCGACGTGGGAGATCGTGCAATCGGTGCTTGACCACCCGACTCCCGTGATTCGCTACGAACCGGGCACGTGGGGTCCGATGCAGGCGGACGAAATGGTGCGTCGTTCGGGCGGCTGGCGCAATCCGCGCCCGACGCACTGAGCCGTCTACAGCAGCCCAGCGGCTTGGGCTGCGCGGTAGATCTCGATCTTGTTGGACAGGTGAGCTCCAGCGGCCATGTACTTGCGGCGAATCCGCTTGATATACGTCTGCGCGGTCGTCTCTGTCACACCCATGTCTTCGGCGACCTCGCACATGGTGCGGCCTGACGCGTAAAGGGCGAATGCCCGCATCTCGCGTGCGGATAGTCGCACGGTGGGGAAAGTCCCGGATAAGTGCATCTGGGTGGTTGTGGTCATGTAGACAAGTGTGGATTCTCGCCGATGGCGCCCGAGTGTGACATTGGGTTCGCCCTATGTTGACGTCTCGCGGGCGGGAATGTCTGAGGCGAACGGAACGACGGCTTTCAACACTGTTCCTTGAGCAGTGGACTCAAGGGTCCACTCCTTGCAGAGATGGTCGTACATGGCCATACCCAATCCACGGGCATTCTGATGGGCTCCGCCCCCGCTGTCGGTCACGACGATGATTGCAGCGATGCCGTCCGTAGAGACGTCACACGTGATCTCTGGGGCATGACCATGGCGAATCGCATTGTTAACGGCCTCGCGTGCGATTTCTCCCGCACATTGTGCCGTCATTGGGTATGTCTCGAGGAAGCCTTCCGCGGCGGGAGTTAGCGACCACTCGATTGCGCACACTCCTG
>JBIHZU010000132.1:0-5245 GCA_044240285.1 Candidatus Nanopelagicales bacterium
CCAAAATCGGCACCGGGACAAGCCAACTCACATCAGCTAATGGATCCGCGAGGCGCAGCGCAGGCTCGGCGCGCCACTGAGCCACCTGCTCGTGCGCAATTTCCATGCGCTCCCCCACGGTCAACCCGGCAATCGGGAGTAGGAAGCGAGCGATGGTGACCGCGTTTGCGGCCTGACCGCTTCGATCGCCTGGGTCACCGCGTAGCGAAATGGGAACGTTGAACCGCAATTCATCCACCGGCTGACCGTGTCGGGCGTGATAGCGGTCCAACCCGGCACCCACGGCCGCCATAAACGCATCGTTGACATTGCGGTTATGCGCCTTAGCCACCGCTCGCAGTCCATCAAACGGCAAATCAAAAGCAGCAAAATGGTAGGTCGTGCCACGACCGGTCATTACTGGAGACATAGACCCATCTGGCAGTGCGGTGAAACGTCCAACCGAAGCGGCGACATCGAGGGCCTTGGTCCACGTGGCTACCGGATCAGACACCGTGCCGATGGCAAGTCCCGCGACAAGAGTCGCCATACCTTTCACCAACTCGGCGCCACGCTTGAAGTTATCGCCAAGGTTTGCCATCGTCACCTCAGGCGCAGACACCACATCGGGTTCGGGCACGAGCGGAACCTCAGGCTCCATCGGGTTGCCTTCGGGCGTGAACTCAAAAAGTGACATGCCGATAAGGACTGTTGCCTGACCGTCCGCGATTGAGTGATGCAACTTCAGCAGCAGTGCCGCACGTTTTCCGGGCAGTCCCTCAACCAAACAGGCTTCCCACAACGCACGATCGTGATCGAAATCGGTGAGACTCATCCGGCGTGCTTCTTGCAGGACGTCCGCCCAGGATCCACGACCGGCCAAGCGATAACGACGCACATGGACATCGATGTCAAAATCCGGATCAGGACCAAGCCTCGGTGCCGACAGACCCACTGCGCCATGGAGTGGCTTCATTCGCAAGGCCGGGACTAGGCGGGTGAGACGTTCAAGTCGCTGCCGAAGACGATCCCACTCGGGCACCGAATCGAAGAGGGCGAGTGCTACAACTGTTGAACGCAAAGTGGGGTCACCGCTTGCGGTACGCCACGTAGCTGCATCCCAACCAGTGAGCTGACGTCCGACGCTGTCGTTCATACGCCCAGCATCTCAGGCATCAAGCTCGGCAAGGACCTCATCACTAATATCGATATTGCTATAGACGGCCTGCACGTCATCGCAATCCTCGAGCGCATCCACAAGTTTGATGACCTTTTTGGCTAACTCAAGATCGGCGGGTACAGACATACTCGGCACAAACATTGCCTCAGCGGAGTCATAATCGATGCCGGTTGCCTGCAGGGCAGTGCGTACTGCGACCACGTCAGTCGCCTCGGAGATGACTTCGAATACTTCGCCAAGATCGTTGACTTCTTCCGCACCTGCATCGAGCACCGCGTCGAGGATGGAGTCTTCTGTCGAGCCCGCTTTAGGTACGACGACGACACCCTTGCGACTAAAGAGGTAGGAGACCGACCCTGGATCGGCCATTGACCCGCCATTGCGAGTGAGCGCCACACGAACCTCGCCGGCTGCGCGATTGCGATTATCGGTCAGACACTCGACAAGCACAGCTACGCCGCTGGGGCCATAGCCTTCGTACATGATCGTCTGATAATCAGCGCCGCCTGCCTCTTGACCGGAACCGCGCTTGACCGCACGCTCGATGTTGTCGATCGGCACAGAATTCTTGCGCGCCTTTTGGATGGCGTCGTACAAGGTCGGGTTGCCGGATGGATCAGCGCCACCCATCTTGCACGCCACTTCGACGTTCTTGATCAGGCGCGCAAAAAGTTTGCCGCGCTTGGCGTCCTTGGCCGCCTTCTGATGCTTGGTCGTGGCCCACTTGGAATGGCCGCTCATCCCTGCCTCACCATCTCAACGAATAGGGCGTGTACGCGCCCGTCCCCGGTTAGTTCCGGGTGGAATGCCGTCCCCAGGGCCCTCCCCTGCCGGACGGCCACGATTCTACCGCTGGCCGGGCCATCCTCAACGCGCGCGAGGACCTCAACACCCGGGCCGCAATCTTCGACCCACGGTGCCCTAATAAAGACAGCGTGCATAGGTCCACCAGGCACAGCAGGCATATCCAGATCACACTCGAATGAATCCACCTGACGGCCGAATGCGTTACGCCGCACGGTGACATCCAGGGCGCCTAAAGTCTGCTGATCGGGCCGGCCATCTAAAACTCGCGTGGCAAGCATGATTAGCCCCGCGCAAGATCCATACACAGGAAGGCCGCCACGCACGGCATCGACGAGTGGCTGCATGAGCCCCGTGCGCACAGCCAGCATCGACATCGTCGTGGACTCCCCACCAGGGATCACGAGACCATCGACACGAGAGAGTTCATCTTCGGTGCGAATACGGCAGGTGCGGGCACCAACGGACACCAGTGCTCGTTCGTGCTCGCGTACGTCGCCTTGAAGAGAGAGCACCCCGACGAGCGGTGCGCTCACCAGCCCCGCTCCTCCAGCCGGTGATGTACCGGGATGTCTGCAACGTTGATGCCGACCATGGCCTCACCAAGTCCACGAGATGCCTTTGCCACGACATCAGGGTTGTCCCAATTCAGCGTCGCTTGGACGATCGCGTTGGCACGCTGGACTGGATCGCCAGACTTGAAGATGCCCGAGCCCACGAATACGCCTTCAGCCCCGAGTTGCATCATCAACGATGCATCAGCGGGGGTTGCTATACCACCTGCGGTGAACAACACCACGGGCAGTTTGCCTGCGGCTGCTACCTCAACGACGAGGTCGTAGGGCGCCAAAAGCTCCTTCGCTGCGACGTACAGCTCATCGGGAGACATGGACGACAATCGACGGATTTCTCCGCCAATCTTGCGCATGTGTGTCACCGCGTTAGAAACATCGCCAGTGCCGGCCTCGCCTTTGCTGCGGATCATGGCCGCACCCTCGTTGATGCGACGCAACGCTTCGCCGAGATTGGTGGCGCCACATACGAAGGGGACCGTGAATGCCCACTTGTCGATGTGATTGGAGTAGTCCGCGGGAGTCAGAACTTCAGACTCATCGATGTAGTCGACACCGAGGGACTGCAGGATTTGGGCCTCAGCAAAGTGGCCAATGCGCGCCTTCGCCATCACCGGGATTGACACTGTGGCCTGGATCTTCTCGATCATCTCCGGATCGGACATGCGCGAGACACCGCCTTCGGCGCGGATATCTGCCGGCACACGTTCCAAGGCCATCACTGCAACAGCGCCGGCGTCCTCGGCGATACGGGCCTGGTCAGCATTGACAACGTCCATGATGACGCCGCCCTTAAGCATCTCGGCCATGCCCCGCTTGACTCGTGTTGTCCCGGTGCTGGTCTCTGCGCCTGACATTGATCACTCCTCGACGTACGCTTCCCGGTCGTCTGGCCGGGGGCTACCAGTCTAGGGCCGTTAGCCGAACACCGCTTTCATCTGGTCATTGACGAGCAGGATCCACGGCTGACCGATGGCAAACGGCATCGGCGACCCATCGGCAAGAGTGAAAGTCGTGCCGGCGGTTGCTTCGGGGCGGCTCCACGTCGTCTCCCAGACCTCACCATCGCGCAAAACGAGAGCCTGACCCGTTCCTACGGTCTGGGCCAGCGGCGTGCGGCCGCCGTACCTGTCTCCATAACCGGAGTCTGTCTGTGTGACGTACTGGATCACGACTGTCGATGCGACCTGGCTGCCCCCTTCGGCAGCCTGAGCAAGATTGCCGTCGAGGGACACGACATAGCCCTTATTCGCCTCCCATGCGAATGACACATGAGAATCCGGCCAGCGGACTGACACCGTGTTAGCGGCCTCTCCACCAGATGGTGGCTCGACAGCGAACTGGAACCCAATGTCGCGTGCGAGCGACGCGTCGGGAGCCAGTTTCAGCAAATCCTTGGGACGCACCATCTGGTTGTCAGGTGAGCGCCGGGAGTCATCACGGAAATACGCCTGCGATGCCACTTCGGCGGATTCGTTATAGAGGCTGGCCGCGGCAATCACTGGCTGCATTTTCTGCTGCGCCCCAGAGAACGCAAAGATGGGCTTGCCAAACTGGGCGATCAACTCAATGTCACTTATGCGCGCCGAACGAACCGGACCCACGACATCAGGGATGTTGGAGCTGAACACCGCTGCGATTCTGGTCATGCCCCATTCCACCTCTTCGACGTACACGATGTCGGCTTGGGTGAGGCCCAGGTGCGGTTGCGCGCGCCCCGTGTTGGGGATCTTGATCACCATCACCGGCTGGGCGACCCAATTGGGGCGCCCAGTGAACGGTGATCGGTCGGGTGTCGTCACAGATGGGCTGGGTGATCCCACTGCCGAGGAGGCGCTCGAGGAATTGGAGGATGCTGCACCGCTGGAGGAAACGCCACCAGCATCACCGCTTGAACATGCCGCCATCGTGGCGCTAAGGATCCCGATGCAACCTGCCAAAACTGCGATCCGCCTATTCACGTCTCCACAGTAAGCGTGAAACGGTCAGGAAGCCGACAGCAGCGGCGGGGGCGTGTCATCCATCTCCACGGTCTGCGGCCACGGCGTACGGCCTGCCAAGTGGAACCATCGAGCCATTCGCAGCGAGCGCACCTGTCGACACGCCCGAACCGCGTCATTGAGGAAGCGCCGAGAAAGTTCCACCCGGCGACAGGCAGCACCCAAATCTTCGAGAAACGCCGCGCCCTCAGGATCCCGCTGGATCTCCGACACATCCTCAGGATCGACAAAGGCGAGGGACAACGTGCGAGATAGATCACTTTCGGCGATTTCGCGCTCGCGAACCCCGAGGGCAGCCGACGTTCGCGCCGCGTGGGCCGCATCGGTCAACACCGCACCCAAGACCGGGTCTACGAGCCCGGACACCGCGAGGTCAATGGTGATGGCCGTGCGGAGTGCAAGTTGGGCATCCAGAGCACGCTCCGCAGATTCAATGCGGAGGTGCAGTCGATCCAGCCGCCCTGCAGTCATGCTCAGATAGATGCCGAAGAGCAGAAGAACCACTACTAGAGCGAGAATCCACCACCAACTCATGACTCGCTCACATCATTCGTCTTAGAACGAGCAAGTCGTCCCACAATCTGACCACGAAGATCTTCTCTCACTTTCACCCCAGGCAATACGACTGACTCGTAGACCGCAACAACTTCGCGCCCCACCCGCTCCCAATCAAAATGTCTGGCTCGTTCGTAACCAGCTGTCGACATCGA
>JBIHZU010000133.1:0-5225 GCA_044240285.1 Candidatus Nanopelagicales bacterium
CTCCACTCGTGGGCCTCCTCACAGTATTGGCGCAGGAGTTTGAGATAGAGGTCCTCGTCACGCTACGGGCCCAGTCGACTTGGTTGCCATCCATGTATGCCGAACTTGCGAGGCAAATGGTGTTGCCATCGCAGCAGGATTTTGAGCGCAGACTCACTGATTTTCTTAGTGATCCCACTCCAACTGGAGTTTCATATTGCGATTGGGCGTCGTGGATATTTCAGCTGCGCAGTGCGGTCGGGCCAGAGCATGTGAATTGCTTGTTGCTTGAGGATATGTCGACACGCGAGTATTGGCAGACTGCCGCAGCATTGTTTGGTGCGGAGACGTCAACCCCACCGAAACAGGTTGCGAACGCTCTCAAAGTGGCGGAAGACGAGTGGGCACTTCGCGATCTCATTCCCCGTGCAGCAAGTAATCTTGACGGGGTCGTACCTCGTACAACAATCGTTATGCCAGATGAATTGCGTGAACGGGTGAGAAGCACGTATCGGGCGCCTAATGCACGCCTTGCGGATTTACTGAGCAAATCTTTCGACGAGTTGAGCGCGCTCGGCTACTGATAGTGCACGAGCAGTAAGGCAGCGATTACGCCCACAGCGCCGACGTACCAACCATATTTATTAGCCGCAGCAACCTCAGGCTCGGAATAGCCATACATCGTGGAGAACTGGCTCGGCCCGAATGCCGGAATCGATAGAGCGGCCAAGATGGTGACGATTGCAATGGGTTTGCTGGGCGCGAAGATAAATAGCGGCGCGAGAAGTCCGATGCGCAGTGCGACCATTGCTGCCCATCGCTTGAAGCCCTTGCGCGGGCTTACTCGCTGGCTTGGGTGGAATGCTGAGCCAACGAAGATTGCTGCACCCGTCGCCGCAAGAATGGGACCAGCCCAGAGATCAATCACACTTATCCAGTCGGGTGCCGGCATTGTGAAGTAGAGAACCACTCCGATAGCAACGCCAATGTTGGGCGACTGGTCGATCCAACTGGTGCGCCTGCGTTGCTTGCGTGGGGCATGTTTGCGGAGTATCCATGTGTAGAGGGCCCACAGTGGCGCTGCAAGCCGATCGAGCAGGACAGCGACAATCACCCCTACAGGGCCAACCGTGGCGGCGGCTACTGGTAGCACAAAAAATGAGGTGTTGGGCGCTGCACTCATTGCGTACAACGTTGCTCGGCCCACGCGACCTTCGCCCTTGGTTGTCAGGAGAGACACGCCTAGCAGCACGCCCGTCGCAACGACGATGAGCAGTGGCCAAATCACGTCTGGAAGGGATTCGATCTGCCATACGGCCGTGACGGAAATGAGGATGGCCACCAATAGCAGTTGAGTCCGAATGATGTGAGACCACACCAACCGAAAACGCTCAACTCGCAGCGCGATGAGGCCAAGAACCACGCCGGTCGCGTAGGCGAGTAGCACCACCACAGTCATGTGAGCACCATTTGAGTCGAGCCTATCGGGGGCAAAATCCTGAGTGGCTATGACATGCTGCTACCCACATTGACCAGGAGGGTTTATGCGAGCAATCCACATCGCGAATTTCGGTGGCCCGGCAGAGGTCGTCCTCGTCGACATTGATGAGCCCGGCCCGGCCCCCGGCCAGGTGCTGATTGACGTACATATCGCGGGTGTGAGCTTCCCTGAATTGCTGCAGACCAAGGGCATGTACCAGATGAAGCCAGAACTTCCCTACGTCCCAGGATCTGAAGTCGCAGGTGTTGTTCGCAACGCTCCAGAGTCGTCTGAATTCGCACCCGGTGACCGGGTCATGGCGTTCTCGATGTTGGGTGGGTTCGCCGAGACAGTCGCTGTCGCAGAACATTTTGTCTTGCCCCTGCCCGACTCTGTTTCGTTCGAAGTAGGCGCGGCCGCAGGTATGAACTATTTGACGATGCAGTTTGGCTTGGTCCGTAGGGGCCAGCTTCAGGCGGGGGAGACCGTCCTCGTTCATGGCGCCGGCGGTGGAATTGGAACGGCCACCATTCAATTGGCGCAGGCCTATGGAGCGCAGGTAATCGGCGTAGCGTCCTCTCCGGAAAAGGCTGACGCTGCGCGGGCCGCGGGCGCCACGCGAGTCGTGCCGACTGAAGGCTTCAAGGACACGGTCCTCGATCTCACGAATGGCCGAGGAGTCGACATGGTCGTCGATCCGGTGGGTGGCGATCTATTTACCGATTCCCTTCGTTGTCTCGCTCCGGAGGGTCGCCTACTTGTCATTGGCTTCGCGGGCGGGGAGATTCCCACCGTGCGCGTGAATCGGTTGCTGCTGAACAACATCAGCACTGTGGGTGTTGGCCTTGGCGCCTTTCTGGCGCCGAACCCGGATTACACCCGCACGCTATGGGACGAAATCACGCCGCTCTTCGAAAATGGGCAGTTGCGGCCGGTGGTGGCCGAAACCCTGCCCTTAGAGCGGGCAGCGGATGCCCTCGTGGCTCTCGATGAGCGTCGGGTTAATGGCAAGGTGCTTCTCGCCGTACGGTGAAAGTGGGCAACGCCACGTCACCGGTCTCGGAGACTCTGCATGCGGGGCTCCGCTGCTGTCTATGCTCAAAGAGCACTCTTTGTGCGGACGAGAGGACCCCTGATGGCCATTGACTATGCGGTTCCCGAAGAAGTTCGTGAACTTGCTTTGCGTACGCGCGCCTTTGTCGACGAGCAGTGTGTCCCGGCAGAAGGCGTCCTTCTTGACTCCCGCCATGGCATTCCCGATGCCGAACGCGCTCGGCTCCAAGGGCTGGCGAAGGCCGCTGGCGTATTCGCCCCCACAGGCCCCACGGAATATGGCGGACACGCTCTCAGTCACACAGCACAGGCAGTGATCCTCGAAGAGAGCGGTCGGAGTCTGCTGGGCCCCATTGCCATGAACTGCGGCGCGCCTGACGAAGGCAATATTTTGTTGCTCGACAAGGTGGCAACTCCCGAGCAGAAGGACCGATACCTCGGGCCGCTCGTGCGAGGCGAAATGCGCTCGGCGTTTGCGATGACCGAGCCAGCTCCCGGCGCAGGAGCAGACCCGGAGTCGTTGAACACTTCGGCCGTCAAGGATGGCAACTCCTGGGTGCTCAACGGCCGTAAGTGGTTCATCACTGGCGGAGTTGGGTCAGGCTTTGCCATTGTGATGGCCCGCACTTCGGCTGGAGCCACGATGTTCCTTGTCGATGGAAGCAATCCCGGCATGAAAGTTGAGTGCGCTCTCGAGACGATGGACATTGCCTTCTCTGGTGGACATGCAGTCATTGACTTCGAAGACTGTCGGGTAGATGAGTCGATGGTTCTCGGCTCGGTGGACGAGGGATTCCGTTACGCACAAATACGTCTGGCGCCGGCACGTCTGACTCATTGCATGCGTTGGCTCGGAGCCGCGCGACGTACGCACGAGCATGCGGTGGCCTACGCCGGTGATCGCCAAATGTTCGGCACCAATCTCGCGTCCTTGGGCATGGCGCAGCAGTTGATCGCCGATAACGAGATCGACATCGCGGCCTCTCGTGCGCTCATCTGGCAGGCGGCCTGGGTACTCGACCAGCACAAGTCAGGCAAGCAGGAAACCTCGATCACCAAGACATTTGTGGCCGAGGCCGTCTACCGGATCGCGGACCGCTCGATGCAGTTGTGCGGCGGAAGCGGGACATTGCTGGATCGCCCGGTGGCGCGAATTTTTCAAGAAATCCGCCCATTCCGCATCTACGACGGCCCATCCGAGGTCCATCGTTGGGCCATTGCTCGGCGCGCGAGCCGCAACGCCGAGAAAGGCCTTTTGCCTGGAGATTGGATGTAGGAGATTGACGCTGAAGCCCCTAGGCTGAGCATATGAAGGCTCGTGAAGAAGATCTCGATTACATTAATTACTGGCAAAAGCGCTATGCCAGCGGTCGCACCTCCGGGGTGGGGAGTTACGGCGTCCATGCCGAATACAAAGCCTCTGTCGTTAACGAAATCGTCGAGCGTGAAGGCATCCAGAGCGTTCTTGAGTTTGGCTGTGGCGACGGTAATCAACTGACCTACTACCGGTTACCTCGATACGTGGGTCTAGACGTCGCGCAAGAAGCGGTTGATATGTGTTCGGCGAAATTCGCGGAAGATTCGACCAAGTCCTTTCGTCGTTACGTGCCTGGTGAATACCTGGGTCTTGGCTCCTTCGATATGACCATGGCGATTCAAGTGCTCTTTCACGTGACACGTGACGATGACTATTTCCAGACTCTCCAGGCGATGCTCGATAACTCATCGCGCTGGGTACTCTTTCATGATCCGCTGTGGCCCTCTCGCAAATACGAAAAGGGCTCGCACGAGAAGCATCGCGAACTGCTGAAGTTTTTAGAAGACCTTGAAGATTTTGAGATCGTCGAGACGCGAATTCATCCGTCTATCACCATGGAAGGACGCAAGAATGGAGAAGTCGGGGAGATGGCTTCCGATTTCGCTCTGCTGCGACGACTTGGCGCGTGAGTAAGGCCTGCAGAATCGCACGTAATTTCGCTGTTGCGTCGTTGCCTTATGTGGTGAACCCCAGATCTGGCATTGCGAAGGGGTGTTCGCGCTCATAGGCGCGAGCCGCGCGAAGCAACAACCGATCGTCGTAATGCCGACCGATCATTTGCATGGCGACCGGTAGTCCGTCGCTGCCAAAGCCAATGGGAATCGAAGTGGCGGGGTGCGCCGTGAGATTGAGCGGCCACGTGAAAGGACACCAGTCCATCCAGTGCTCCATACGTTGCCCCTCAACCCAGGGTTCGGCAAGAGCCTGGCCGACCGGCAGGGCTGTCGTCGGCATTGTCGGCGTCACAATGACGTCGTATTCACTCAAGATTCCTTGGAAGACGGCCATGAGCATGGGTCGAGCTCGTTCGGCGTCGATGACGTCGGAAGCGGACAGTGCCAGCCCACGGCGTGTAGTGGCAATGAGACCGGGGTCGCTCTTGTTCCACTCAGTTTCGGGGATGTGGCGGAGAGCCTGCGCCAGCATGGAATCCCAGATCGCCATGAACTCGAAATACGGCAACGTGAAATCGGGAGCGATAGACGTGACGTCTGCACCAATTCGCTCCAGAGCATCGACGGCATCCTCTAGGCGCTCGGCGACGTCAGGGTGCACCGGATACCCGCTCCAGGTAGGGGCATAGGCAACCTTGAGCCCCTCGATGCCCGCTTCAAGACCATCAATCCACGAGCGCTCATCTAGGCGACTTTGGAAGATGGCCCGAGGATCTGGCTT
>JBIHZU010000134.1:0-5204 GCA_044240285.1 Candidatus Nanopelagicales bacterium
CTGGACGTGCACCATCGTGCATACCGCGCAGGAACGGATCGAGCACATCAGCTTCGGGAAGCGGAATACGAGACATGAGTCCTCCTAGAGTGTGGGCAGTTCGGTGTTCATGAGTGCATAGTCGTCTACGCGAGCGTAGAAGTACGGCGCAAAACTTGCCGCCGGGATCCTGGCTACGGAGCGGGCCTCAGCAATCAGATCGCCTTCTTGCCAGAAAGCATCACGCACTTCGCCGAGGGGGATGCTGCCCAACGGATCGTGTTCGGTGCTCTCCAACTTGATCTTGCCGGTGCCACCTAGGTACGTGTCAAAGTGCACGTCGAAGTCAGCAACGGTCAAAGTCGCATCATCCTCGAGGCCCACACCGTTAGTAGCGGGCTGCGCCTTGATGTTGAAGTTGACGCCGCGGGCATCAGTGACGCCACGATCCTCAGTGAGATCGACTTCCAAGGTGATGATGCGCTTGCCGAAGCGATCGACGAATCCGCTCGCCTTCTTGTGCCACTTGTGCACACGGCTCTGAGCTAGCTTCTTAGGCTCGCCAAAAACTTCGCGGCCATAGAGGATCGCAGAGTCGATGTCCATGTACATGGCGATGACGTACTCGCCCTCGATGTCGCCGAAGCGCGCCGGCACGTAGACGCCCGCGCCCGCGAAGTCGCCAACGCAGTTGCTCTGCCAGCGGCCGACCATGACGCGCACGGTGTCACCATTGGGCTCGAGCGGAGCCGGGATGACCTGACGCAGCCATTCGGGGTCGGTCGCAGATACGACGGACAGCATCTGACAGTTCGTGAATCGTGGCTTTGTGATCACTGCCTGGATCGCTGCGATCTCAGCGGGGGAAGCTACAAAGGACTTCAACTGGCTCTCCTGTTCGACCCTCATCGGCACAGACATCCGATGTTCTCGGTGCTTGGACCCTAGGTCCATCTGAGTGAATCGTCAATGGATCCGGACAAACTGAGATGTTCTAGGTCGAAGAGGCCCCAGAGGTCGGAGGAATATGGTCAGATACTGCCTGTGATCGAGACCCGCCCCCTCTTCGTCCTGCAGGCCCTTCTGGACCCCCCACACATCAATGCCCCTACCCCAATGGGGGTGCGCAAGGCCGTTCCTGTGACGGGTGGGACCTTTGTCGGGGACCGGCTCCGTGGCACCATCGCGCCCTATGGGGGCCATGACTGGGCCCTCACGCGCAACGATGGGGCCCTCGTGCTCGATGTGCGCCTCACCTTGATCACAGACGATGGCGAAGCGATCCTGATGTCGTACTACGGCATCCGCACCGGCTCGCCCGACGCCCTAGCCCGTTTGGCCCGCGGCGAGGCCGTCGACCCCAGCGAGCTGTATTTCCGGACAGCACCACGATTTGAGACCGCTTCGGAGAAATATGGCTGGCTCAATTCGATCATCTGCGTCGGGATGGGCGAACGCCCCCCGGAGGGTCCGCGCTATCACATCTACGAGGTGCTCTAAGCCGTAGCGGCTTGGATCTTTCGCACGTCGACGGCGATGTGGTCCCACAGTTCATCCGAAGATTCGTACGGCACATAAAAACTGAGTCGATCGACGACGCCCCCGAAACGGTCCACGAGAGCTTGTGCGACACGATCGGGTGAGGCAACCACCGCAAACTCATGGAGCATTTCGTCGGTGATCACTTCGCCGAGACGTGCCCAAGCAGCGCCACCTTCACGCGACATCGCGTTGAGCTCATCGGCGACATCGCCCCAACCATGCAGTTCCATGACTGTGCGATAGGCGGGCGTGCTGCCGTAGAAACCAATTTGTTCCCGGACCGCTTGTGCCGCCCGCGCGGTGTCTGCGTCGGTCCCTCCCGTAACGATAAAGGACATCATGGCGATCTCAAATGCATCGCGTGGACGATTGGTGATCGAGAGACCCTCGTTGATGGCCGGCAGAGACACCTCGTGAATAAATTTCGACGTGGTGAAGCCATGGAGGAATACTCCATCACACACCTCGCCCGCGACCCGCGTCATCGCCGGTCCGACTGCAGCGATAAAAACTCCCGGGTCGGCACACTCCAGCGGCGGCGGCGCGAAGAACGGGGTCATCAATGTGTGCTGGTAGAACTCCCCGCGATAGTTCAATTTTTCTTCAGTGCGCCAAGACTCCCAGATCGCGCGCATGGCAAGCACGAAATCACGCATACGAGCCGCAGGGGATGACCAAGGCATATTGAAGCGGCGTTCAATATGCGGCTTAACTTGGCTGCCCAGACCCAGATTGAAACGACCGTTCGAAAGTCGCTGTAGGTCATAGGCCGTGTATGCCGTAGTCATCGGATTACGAGCGAACGCAACCGCGATCGATGTACCCAGAGTCAGGGATTGTGTGTGTTCGGCTGCAATAGCTACAGAGATAAACGGATCGTGCTTGGCTTCGGACACCCACAGACCGTCCCAACCCCCGATCTCGGTGGCCCGGGCAAGATCCCGGGTCGCACCGAAGGACAGGGTTGTTCCCGGGGCCACTCCCCGGTCTAGCTTGAGCATCAGAGCAATTCGAGGATGGTTGCGTTGGCCATGCCGCCGCCTTCACACATGCTCTGCAATCCGTAACGGATGTTGTTGCGCTTCATGTGATGCACGAGGGTCGACATGAGACGTCCGCCGGAGGCACCGAGCGGGTGCCCCAGAGCCATTGCACCACCGAGCGGGTTGGTGTTTGCCCAATCGGCGCCGGTCTCCTTGAGCCAAGCACCGACTACAGAAGCGAACGCCTCGTTGATCTCGAAGGCTCCAATGTCGTTGATCTTCAAGCCCGACTTCGCAAGCGCCTTCTGGGTCGCGGGGATGGGACCAGTCAGCATGATGATCGGATCAACACCAGCAAGTGCGAATGTGTGGAAGCGCGCGAGCGGTTTGAGTCCGAGAGCCTTGGCCTTCTCCGAGGTCATGATCAGCATCGCTGAGGCGCCATCGGAGATCTGCGAGGCATTGCCCGCCGTGACGACACCGTCTTCCTTGAAAACGGTCTTAAGACCACTGAGGCTCTCGAGGGACGTCCCCTCGCGAATCCCCTGGTCCTGCGAAAACAGGCCCGCTGGAGTTTCAATCGGGATGATCTCGTCGTCAAAGAGACCGTTCGCACGCGCTGCTGCAGCACGAGCGTGCGAGTCCACCGCGAGTTGATCAAGATCTGTTCGACTCAGCCCCCACTGCTCGGCGATCATCTCGGCGCTAATGCCCTGGTTGACGAGACCGTTGTTGTAGCGGTTCTTCATCATGGGTCCGAATGGACCATCACCGCCGACGGTGTTGGAGAACATCGGCACACGGGACATCGACTCGATGCCTCCGGCGATCGCGACGTCGTACTGACCAGAGATAACACCCGCCGCTGCGAAATGCGCGGCCTGCTGGCTGGATCCACACTGGCGATCAACAGTTGTGCCAGGCACGTCCTCAGGGAATCCGGCTGCTAGCACCGCATTGCGGGCAACGTTGAAGGACTGCTCGCCCACCTGAGAAACACAGCCCCACAGAACGTCGTCGACAATGGCTGGGTCGATGCCGGTGCGAGCAACAAGCCCCTGCAGGACCATCGCGGAGAGATCGACCGGATTGAGTCCGGAGAGAGCCCCCTTCTCAGGCTTTCCGATGCCGACCGGGGTACGGACTGCCTGAACGATGACCGCGTCGCGTGTGCTCACTGGGTGTTCTCCTTAGGTGTGGTGTTGAACGTCAAGCTGCAATTCGTACTAGTACTTTGCCAGCAAATTCACCGGCGAGTAGTTGTTCCAAGGCGAGAGGAGCATTTTCGGCACCTTCCACGACGACTTCACGCAGGTGAAGGCGGCCCTCCGAGTGCAAAAGAGAGAGCGACTCGAGCATCTCGGGGTAGTCCACCTCGAATTGCGAAGTCAAGAAGCCCTGAACCGTCAACTGCTTGTCCAGCATAAGTCTTTCGTGACGAGGACCATGGCCCGGCTCTGAACTGCGAACGGAGATTGTCCCGCAGATGGCGACTCGACCGCGCGCATTCATGTTCTGCATGGCGGCATCGAGAGTCGGTCCACCAACATTGTCGAAGAAGACGTCAATGCCTTCTGGTGCAGCGGTTCGAATTGCGCGGGCAAGATCTGTTTCGGCATGCCGATCAATACACATGTCGAAGCCGTACTCCGTGCGGCAAATAGCCGCCTTGTCCGGCCCACCTGCGATGCCAATCACGCGGCAGCCGGCGGCGGCGGCGATTTGCCCCGCAAGCGCACCCGTGGCTCCTGCCGCCGAGGACACCAGAACGGTTTCACCCGCTTGTGCGCGCGCAACCTTGTGCACACCCGCGAACGCAGTCAGGCCAATATGTCCCAGACTGCCAAGGCCCAAGCGCGGCTCAATGCTGGCGTCGAGTACGCGAGTCACATCGGCGCCATCGGATATGCACCATTCACGCATTCCGAACGAGCCCACAACGTGGTCCCCGACACGCAACGAGTTGCGACTTTCGACAACTTCCGCCACTGCCACGGCCTTCATCACAGTCCCTAGCGGCCGCACGACTCCGCGGCCCGGCTTCGCTGAGTGCCACGTGCGCATCGCTGGGTCGATCGACGCCCACAGAATTCGCAGAAGCACCTGTCCGTCACCTGGTTCGGGCGTCGTCTCAGAAACCCACTCGAAATCTGTGGTGCGGGGTAGACCTTCGGGGTACGACCGCAACACCACGGCGTGCCCGCTTCTCACATGGACATCCCACCGTCCACCGGAACAACGACTCCGGTGATGTAGCCCGCTTCTTCCGAGGCGAGAAAGGCGATCGCCGCTGCCATCTCGCTTGGGTGTGCGAATCGACCCATGGGCACACCGGCCGCAAGTTCTGCGAGTTTCTCCGGGGGAATGGAAGCCACCATGCGCGTCTCAGCGTTCGGGGAAATCGCGTTGACAGTCACTCCGAATCGGGCAAGTTCCTTCGCGGTGGTCTTCGTGAAGCCGATAATTCCGGCCTTGGCCATCGAGTAGTTCGACTGACCCGTGTTGCCTCGAAGGCCGGTGTAGGAGGTCACGTTGATGATCCGGCCGTAGTTCTGGGCGCGGAAATGCGGAACCGCTGCACGGGTGTATCGGAAAGTGCCGCCAGCGTGGACTGCGAGAACTGCGTCCCAGTCCTCGTCTGTCAACTTCCAGACCACCTTGTCGCGGAGGATGCCTGCGTTGTTGACCACAACATCGAGA
>JBIHZU010000010.1:0-16840 GCA_044240285.1 Candidatus Nanopelagicales bacterium
CGCGCACCACGAATCCCCTGTCCCCCGATCTCAATCGCGTTTCCTTCGCGAAGATCCGCGAGCCTCTGGCCGCGCCCAACCTGCTCGCGCTCCAAACATCGAGTTTCGACTGGCTGCTCGGCAACGAGCGCTGGCGCGCACGTGTCAAGGAGGCTCTGGCCACCGGACGCCGTGACGTGCCGCTGAAGTCCGGTCTCGAGGAGATCTTCGAAGAGATCAGCCCGATCGAGGATTTCTCGACGACTATGTCGCTGTCCTTCCGCGACCACCGGTTCGAGCCGTCGAAGTACACCGAAGATCAGTGCCGGGAGAAGGACTTCACCTACTCCGCACCACTGTTCGTGACAGCCGAATTCATGAACAACGAGACCGGTGAGATCAAGTCTCAGACCGTGTTCATGGGCGAGTTCCCACTGATGACCGAAAAGGGCACCTTCGTCATCAATGGCACCGAGCGTGTCGTTGTGTCGCAGCTCGTGCGATCCCCTGGCGTTTACTTCGAGCGTTCCCTCGACAAGGTGTCTGATAAGGACATCTACACAACCAAGATCATCCCCAGTCGTGGCGCATGGCTTGAGTTTGAGGTCGACAAGAAGGACCTCGTTGGTGTTCGCGTCGATCGCAAGCGCAAGCAGCCGGTCACCGTTTTGCTCAAGGCCCTCGGCTGGACAGTCGAAGAGATCCGCGAACGTTTCGGGCAGTACGAATCCGTCATGCAGACTCTCGAGAAGGACCACGTCGGCACCGTTGACGAGGCGCTGCTCGACATCTACCGCAAACTGCGTCCGGGCGAACCCCCCACGTTGGAGAACGCGCGTAGCCTCCTTGAGAACTTCTACTTCAATCCCAAGCGCTACGACCTTGCCAAGGTGGGCCGCTACAAGATCAACAAGAAGCTTGGCCTTGATCTTGATCTTGAGCAGAGCGTTCTCACCAAGGAAGACATCGCGGCGACAATCGAGTACCTAGTGCGCCTCCATGCCGGAGAGCTCACTATGGAAGGCCCGCGTGGCGAGGTCGGCGTAGAGACTGACGACATCGATCACTTTGGCAATCGTCGTCTTCGCACTGTTGGCGAGTTGATCCAGAACCAGATCCGCACTGGCCTCTCGCGCATGGAACGTGTGGTGCGCGAGCGCATGACCACCCAGGACGTCGAGGCCATCACTCCTCAGACGTTGATCAACATCCGTCCGGTCGTTGCCTCCATCAAGGAGTTCTTCGGCACGAGCCAGTTGTCACAGTTCATGGATCAGACCAACCCGCTCGCGGGATTGACGCACAAGCGTCGTCTTTCCGCGCTCGGGCCGGGTGGTCTCTCCCGTGAGCGTGCCGGCTTCGAAGTCCGCGATGTGCACCCGTCTCACTACGGTCGTATGTGCCCGATTGAGACCCCAGAAGGCCCCAACATCGGTCTCATCGGATCGTTGTCGACCTACGCGCGCGTCAACGAATTCGGTTTCGTCGAGACTCCTTACCGCAAGGTCGTCGATGGCCGTGTCACCGACCAGATCGACCATCTGACTGCAGATGCAGAAGATCTCCACGTCATCGCCCAGGCAAACGCTCCGATTGCTGATGACGGTCGTTACTTGGAAGACAAGGTCCTCGTTCGCCGCAAGGGCGGTGACGTCGACTATGTGCCACCGACCGAGGTCGACTACATGGACGTTTCACCGCGTCAGGTGTGGTCAGTCGCAACCAGCATGATTCCGTTCCTTGAGCATGACGATGCAAACCGCGCCCTGATGGGTTCGAACATGCAGCGTCAGGCAGTGCCGCTCTTGCGTTCCGAAGCACCGCTGGTCGGCACGGGCATGGAATTCCGCGCTGCCTACGATGCCGGTGACGTAGTCACTGCTCGTGAGTCCGGCGTGGTCACCGCAGTTTCTGCCGACTCGATCACCGTGATGCAGGACAACAGTGAGCACCGTACCTATCGCCTGCTGAAGTTCCAGCGCTCCAATCAGGGCACGTGTTACAACCAGCGCCCGATTGTCAGTGAGGGACAGCGAATCGAAGTTGGTCAGGTCCTAGCGGACGGTCCGTCCACCGATCTCGGCGAGATGGCCCTCGGCAAGAACCTGCTCGTGGCATTCATGTCGTGGGAAGGCCACAACTACGAGGACGCGATCATTCTCAACCAGCGTCTCGTGCAAGACGACGTGCTCAGTTCGATTCATATCGACGAGCATGAAATCGATGCACGTGACACCAAGTTGGGCCCGGAGGAGATCACTCGTGATATCCCGAACGTCTCCGAGGAAGTGCTCGCCGATCTCGACGATCGCGGCATCATCCGCATCGGTGCCGATGTGGTGCCTGGTGACGTTCTTGTTGGCAAGGTCACGCCCAAGGGCGAGACTGAGCTCACCCCTGAAGAGCGTCTACTTCGCGCCATCTTCGGCGAGAAGGCTCGCGAGGTTCGCGATACCTCACTGAAGGTTCCACATGGCGAGTCCGGCAAGGTCATTGGCGTTCGCGTCTTTGACCGCGACGAAGGCGACGAGCTTCCCCCCGGAGTTAACCGCTTGGTGCGTGTATATATCGCGCAGAAGCGCAAGATCACCGAGGGCGACAAGCTCGCTGGCCGTCACGGCAACAAGGGTGTTATCGCCAAGATTCTCCCCGCCGAAGACATGCCCTTCCTGGCCGATGGCACCCCCGTCGATGTCGTACTCAACCCGCTTGGCGTTCCTGGTCGCATGAACGTCGGTCAGGTTCTAGAGACGCACCTGGGTTGGGTGGCTGCTGCCGGTTGGAACATCGATCAAGCCAACCCGGTTGCCAAGAAGTTCCCGACTGGAGCAGAGTCCGCCGCGCCACGCACTCGCGTTGCGACGCCGGTCTTCGACGGTGTCAAGGAAGACGAACTCTCACTGCTGCTCCACTCGACACTGCCGACGGCCGATGGCCTGACTCTGGTGGAGGGAGATGGCAAGGCGCACCTCCTTGACGGTCGCACTGGTGAACCGTTCCCTGGTCGCGTTTCGGTGGGTTACATCTACATCCTGAAGTTGCTGCACCTTGTCGACGACAAGATCCACGCACGTTCCACGGGTCCATACTCGATGATCACGCAGCAGCCACTGGGCGGCAAGGCTCAGTTCGGTGGTCAGCGATTTGGCGAGATGGAGGTATGGGCGCTCGAGGCGTATGGCGCTGCCTATGCCCTCCAGGAGTTGCTCACCATCAAGTCCGATGACGTCCTTGGTCGCGTAAAAGTTTACGAGGCCATCGTCAAGGGCGAGAACATTCCCGAACCCGGCATTCCTGAGTCATTCAAGGTGCTGGTCAAGGAAATGCAGTCGCTGTGCCTCAACATCGAGGTGCTGTCCAGCGACGGAATGTCGATTGAAATGCGAGATACCGATGAGGATGTCTTCCGCGCCGCGGATGAACTCGGAATCGACCTGTCCCGGCGTGAGCCGAGCAGTGTTGATGAGATCTAGGAACTCCTAGAAATCACCCGTCCGGAAGCAGACTAGAAAAGGATCACAGTGCTCGACGTAAATTTCTTCGATGAGCTCCGAATCGGCCTCGCAAACGCCGACGACATCCGTGGATGGTCGCATGGCGAAGTAAAGAAGCCGGAGACGATCAACTACCGCACCCTCAAGCCGGAGAAGGACGGTCTCTTCTGCGAGAAGATCTTCGGACCGACTCGCGACTGGGAGTGCAACTGCGGCAAGTACAAGCGCGTGCGCTTCAAGGGCATCATCTGCGAGCGCTGTGGCGTCGAGGTCACTCGCGCCAAGGTCCGTCGCGAGCGCATGGGTCACATCGAGCTCGCGGCTCCAGTGACCCACATCTGGTACTTCAAGGGTGTTCCGAGTCGTTTGGGCTACCTGCTTGATCTAGCGCCGAAGGACCTCGAGAAGGTCATCTACTTCGCGGCATACATGATCACGACCGTCGATGAGGATGGTCGCCATCAGGCCCTGCCGAGCCTCGAGGCCGAACTCGGTGTCGAGAAGAAGCAGATCGCTTCGCGTCGTGACTCTGATATCGAAACGCGTCAGCAAAAGCTTGAGGCAGATCTCGCTGCCCTTGAGGCTGAGGGCGCCAAGAGCGATGTTCGCCGTAAGGTACGTGAATCCGGTGAGCGCGAGATGGCGTCCCTTCGTCGTCGTGCCGATACCGAACTCGAACGTCTCGACAAGGTGTTTGATCGTTTTCGCACGCTCAAGGTCCAAGACCTTGAGGGCGACGAGATGCTCTACCGCGAGATGCGCGATCGCTATGGCCGCTGGTTCGACGGCAGCATGGGTGCAGCAGCCATCCAGAAGCGTCTACATTCCTTCGACCTTGAGGCAGAGGCCGAGAAGTTGCGCGACATCGTTGCCAATGGCAAGGGTCAGCGCAAGACCCGTGCGCTTAAGCGTCTCAAGGTTGTCTCGGCATTCCTGAGCACGACCAATTCGCCTGGGGGCATGGTCCTAGACGCCGTCCCCGTTATTCCGCCGGATCTTCGTCCGATGGTGCAGCTCGATGGCGGCCGCTTCGCGACAAGCGATCTCAACGACCTCTACCGTCGTGTCATCAACCGCAACAACCGGTTGAAGCGTCTGCTCGACCTTGGCGCGCCTGAGATCATCGTCAACAACGAGAAGCGCATGCTTCAGGAAGCCGTTGACGCACTGTTCGACAACGGTCGCCGTGGTCGCCCCGTCACCGGTCCGGGCAACCGTCCGTTGAAGTCCCTCTCCGACATGCTCAAGGGCAAGCAGGGTCGCTTCCGCCAGAACCTCCTCGGCAAGCGCGTCGACTACTCCGGCCGTTCGGTCATCGTTGTCGGCCCACAGTTGAAGTTGCATCAGTGTGGACTTCCCAAGCAGATGGCACTCGAACTCTTCAAGCCTTTCGTCATGAAGCGGCTCGTCGATCTCAATCATGCGCAAAACATCAAGTCAGCCAAGCGCATGGTGGAGCGTTCGCGTCCAGTCGTGTGGGATGTCCTCGAAGAGGTCATCGCAGAGCATCCCGTTCTGCTCAACCGTGCGCCAACTTTGCACCGCCTCGGCATCCAGGCTTTCGAGCCACAACTGATCGAAGGCAAGGCCATCCAGATTCATCCGCTCGTCTGCACAGCGTTCAATGCTGACTTCGACGGTGACCAGATGGCCGTGCACCTCCCGCTCTCGGCAGAAGCTCAGGCCGAGGCTCGCATCCTGATGCTCTCGAGCAACAACATCCTCTCGCCCTCAAATGGCCGTCCGATCACGACGCCCACGCAGGACATGGTGTTGGGCATTTATCACCTCACGTCAGCCGTGGAGCGTCCTACCGGTCAACTGCCGGCGTACTCCTCAGTTGCCGAAGCAACAATGGCGATGGATTCGCGTTTCCTCGGACTTCGCGACTGGATCGACATTCGCCTCTCTGACATCACCCCAACCGAGGGCGAAGTTCCTGAGGGCTGGGAGCCTGGCGACGATCTCATTGTGCGCACCACACTCGGTCGCGCGCTATTCAACGAGGCTATGCCTGCGTCATTCCCGTACGTCAATCGCCATGTCGACAAGAAGGTGCTCGGTGGCTTGGTTAATCGCCTCGCTGACGACTACCCGAAGGTTGTTGTTGCCGAGACGCTCGATCTGCTCAAGGCACTCGGCTTCCGCTGGGCTACTCGCTCTGGCGTGACGATTTCCTTCGAGGATGTGGTCACCCCAGCAAGCAAGGGTGAGCTTCTTAAGTTGGCCGAGGACAAGGCTGAGAACGTTCAGAAGAAGTTCGATCGCGGTTTGATCACCGACTCAGAGCGTCGCCAAGAGCTCATCGAGATCTGGACGCGTACGACCGATGAAGTTGCAGAGGCGATGCGGGCGAACTTCCCGATCGACAACCCGATTTACATCATGGTCGATTCGGGTGCACGCGGTAACTTCATGCAGGTCCGCCAGATCGCTGGCATGCGCGGCCTGGTGGCTAACCCCAAGGGCGAGATCATCCCGCGTCCGATCAAGTCAAACTTCCGTGAGGGCCTCTCGGTTCTGGAGTACTTCATCTCCACTCACGGTGCTCGCAAGGGTCTGGCCGACACTGCTCTGCGTACCGCTGACTCCGGCTATCTGACTCGGCGCCTTGTCGATGTGTCGCAGGACGTCATCGTTCGTGAGGTTGATTGCGAAACAGATCGTGGCCTCGAGTTCACGATTGCAGTCACTGTGGGTGGCAAGGTGCGTCCGCACGATGCCCTCGACACCACGGTGTCGTCGCGTGTTCTCTCGCGTGATGTAGTCGTCAATGGCGAGACCATTGCGCCTGCGGGGGAGGAACTCACCACCGCTCGCTCAGAAGAACTCGTTGCACTCGGTGTCGAGTCCGTCCGCGTTCGTTCTGTCCTCACTTGCGAGAGCAAGGTCGGCACGTGCGCGATGTGCTACGGCAAGAGCCTTGCTACCGGCAAGCTTGTTGATGTTGGCGAGGCCATTGGCATCATCGCCGCACAGTCAATCGGCGAGCCCGGCACCCAGCTGACGATGCGTACCTTCCACACCGGTGGCGTGGCTGGCGATGACATCACGCATGGTCTTCCTCGCGTGGTCGAGTTGTTTGAGGCACGCACTCCCAAGGGTGTTGCGCCAATTAGTGATGTCACGGGCCGGATCCGTTTCGAGGATTCCGACCGCACTCGCAAGATCGTCATCGTCCCTGATGATGGCGCCGAAGAGATTAGCTACACGGTCTCTAAGCGCGCTCGTCTGCTCGTCGAAGACGGCGGACGCATCAACGTGGGCGATCCGCTGGTGGTGGGTGCGATTGATCCCAAGCAGGTGCTCCGCATCCTCGGCAACCGTCAGGTGCAGCTGCACTTGACCGATGAGGTTCAGAAGGTCTATCGCTCGCAGGGCGTGTCGATTCATGACAAGCACATCGAGGTCATCGTGCGCCAGATGCTCAAGCGTGTAACGATCCTCGAGCCCGGTGACACGGACTTCCTCACGGGCGAATTGGTCGAGCGCACGGCGTTCGAGACGGGCAACCGCGCGGTCGTGGCAGAAGGCCACACCCCTGCATCTGCTCGCCCCGAACTCATGGGCATCACCAAGGCGTCTCTCGCTACTGAGTCTTGGCTCTCGGCGGCCTCCTTCCAGGAAACCACCCGAGTGCTCACCGACGCGGCGATCCATGCCAAGAGTGACCCGCTGCTTGGCCTGAAGGAGAACGTCATTCTGGGCAAGCTCATTCCGGCTGGCACGGGCATGCCGATCTACCGCAACATCACGGTGGAGCCAACCGAAGAAGCCAAGGCGGCCATGTACGCCTCCTTCGCTGCCTACGACGACCTCGACTACGGGTTCGCGCCCGCGGCAACGCAGGCCGTACCGCTGGAGGAGTTCAACTACGGCGGATACAACAACAACAAGTAATCGGCTTTTTCGTTCTGGGGTGCTCGCGCTAGCGGGTGCCCCAGAACTATTTTTGGACGCCATCCGGGCGCCCGACGTCTGCGAATATGGGTGAATTCCCCACATTTCTCAGAGGGTCCTAACACTGCGGATCCCTTCCCGCGGTAAAGTCCTGACAACCGAAGTTCTAGATGGGCCCAGCCCGACCCGAGGAGATTCACGTGACCACCGTTATTTCCATCCATTCCTTCCGAGGCGGCACGGGCAAGAGCAACACCACGTCTAACCTCGCCGGTCAACTGGCGTCGATGGGCAACCGGGTTGCGGTGGTGGACACTGACATTCAAAGTCCCGGGATCCACGTCCTTTTCGGATTTGCGGATGATCTGGACAACACGCTCAATGACTACCTCTGGGGCAAGTTGCCGATCAAGGATGCGGCCCACGACGTCACGTCGGTTATCGCCAAGACCACAACCGTTGCAGAGGGCGGCGCCCTCTACCTCGTCCCATCGAGTATGAAGGCTGGCGACATCGCTCGCGTTCTTCGCGAAGGCTACGACGTCGGAACTCTTAACGACGGTTTCCGCGCGCTTGCCAAAGATCTCCAGCTTGACTACTTGCTCATTGATACGCACCCTGGCCTCAACGAAGAAACGCTGCTGTCCATCACCATCAGCGACATCTTGCTGTTGATTCTTCGCCCGGATCGCCAAGACTTCCAAGGCACTGCAGTCACCGTGGACATCGCACGCAAACTCAATGTGCCGGCGTTGTATCTCGTCGTCAATAAGGTGCCGCGTGGTGTCGACACAGAGGACTTGCGCGCGCAGATGACCGCCGCCTATGCAGCGGAGACTGCGGCGATCCTGCCGTTGGCCGAAGAAGTTGTCCAGAATGCATCGGCAGGATTGTTCTCGCTCACTAACCCCGACCATGCGTGGTCAGAGCAGCTTCGGACCATCGCACAGCGCGTGAGCGGATAGGAATTTCCGCATGTCCGATAAGTCGGAAGCGGATCCCTGGGACTTTCTTACTCCTCGCGCAACTTCGAATTCTGCTGAAACAGATTCAGTCGCTGTGGAATCTCCGGGGGCTCCGAAGGCGGAGTCCGATAGCGATGACCCATGGAGTTTCTTGACTGCCCGAAAGGCAGAGGTTGCCGCACGTGACGATTCTGGCAGCGTTCCAGAGGCGCTGGTCGAGAAGCGCGAAGCAGGCGAATTTCGTGCGGATATGGGGGGCGAATCCCTAAAGCGTCGGGCGCTTCCCATGGCGCTATGTCTGGCATTGGTGTCCGTAGCAGGGTTCCTCACGGAGACCGTTGCAGCGACTCAGTTGGTGTCGCTGGCCGGCGCAACCTCGCTGTTCATTGTGTATCCGCTCGGCGGGCTTGGTCTGATCGTGCTTGCACTCATCCAGTTCCGGTTTGTTGATCAAAAGGCGCGCTTGAAGGTGCTGCGCCTCGCCAGTTTGCTCTATGCAGTTGCGTTTATCGTCACGCTGGTCCTGCTGGGTAGCTCCGTTGCCCCGATCATCTGCATCGCAATTGTCTACCTTCTCGGCGACCAACTGAACTTCCTAGTGCCTTTGTTGATTTGGAGTCTCGCTGGCGATGAGTTCAATGTTGCTGAGGGCCGCAAAGTATTCGGGTGGATCATCGCCTGGACGTACGGAGGGCAGGTTCTCGGCCTGGCGATCGCAGCAAGCAGCCCATTCGCATTCAGTGCCCTGAATTTGCCGCTACCGCTGCTGCTCCTTATTGATCCGATCGTGTGCATTTTTGTCGGGTTGTGGTTGCCGCTACGGCTGAAAGGCACCTTTGCGGCAAAAGGCCTCAACACCCCAGAATCCCTCAAGACGTCTCTCGCTGGGGCCTGGGACTTCATCAATGGGGTCCCGATCTGGAGGACCTTCCTGCTGGCTTCGACGATTACCTTTATCGGCGGCATGACCGTATTCCTGTCTTTCATGACAGGCGAGGGCGATCTCATCGGCTCCGATGCAGGTCAGCTTCAGTTCTTCTTTGGCTCGGTAATGCTGGCGTCGCTGATCATGTGTCTGATGCTGCAAGTATTTTTCGCCGAAAAACTCCAGGATCGTATCGGCATACCTGGTGTTCTCATCATTCTTCCAGCCATGACCGTGCTCGCCGGGATTCTTCTTGCCTGTGGAATCGCATTTCGCTCGTATCCGCTCCTAGCACTCGGTCTTGCGGCCTGGTTCATCCCGCGCTGGAGTGTGGATGAAAATGCGCGCCGAGCAGCGCTGGCCCTTGTGCCTGACGAGCGGAGGACTCGCGTCTCGTTCATCGTGGATCTGTTACCGATTTCGGTGGGTCTCATCATCGCGGGACCACTGGCGGCGCTCGGCCTTCTGGCTGGCCAACTATGGGTGATTCCGGCACTCGGAGCGCTCATCACGATCTTCGCCATCCCGCTGGCCTTGCGGGTGCGCCGTGGATGGGAAGATAGTCTCTTAAACTGGCGCCTGCGTCGACGTAAGCAAAACCGCTCCATAGTGCTCGGGGAAGAGTGACTAATGTCAACTGAATCAATTGCAGTGGAATCTCAGGTAGAGGCCTCCCCGAAATCTCCAGGCGGAGAGCCCAAAAGGTCTATTCGCATCACAATGCGCTGGAAGCTCCTCGCCGCATACGCGACTGCCTTCACGGTCGTTTTTGTTTTCATCGCGCTCTACGTACTTCAGTTCAGTACCCAAAATGCCCAGGCTCGTCTAGAAAACGAACTGAAAACGTTCGCGACCGGTGGAGCCTTGGGCATCAATGCTGAGCAGTTCGTCGAACTGATCACCACGGTTGCACCGGTAGTAGACGAATCTAATCCATTTGGGCTGGGGTATCCGTCTAGTCCACTCTATGCAGACCAAGCGCGCGCTCTCTATAACTTGAACAACATCACCGGTGAGGCTCTTTCCTACGCCTATTTCAAGGATCCAAAGGACGGGCTGCTCTATGCAGCGGCTTCGTCAGGGTATTTCCTCGATCCACAGATCGGTTATACCTACAAGGTGGCCATCTCGAACACGAGCTCTGTCGAGACGAACCAACTGATGAATGAAGGACTCACCCAGCCGACTCTTCAACCCGCCTACACAGATGCCTATGGATCGTGGATCTCCGCGTACGTGCCGATTCTGGACAAGAACGGTGTTGCTGTCGGCGGACTTGGCGTGGACTATCCGATCACTTATGTAGACGAGGTTAAGCGCGATGTGCTGTCCCGCTTGCTGCCTGTCCTGATCGTGGCTTACCTGATCCTCCTTGGGGTCGTGCTACTCCTGTCCACCACGCTGGTCCGTCCGTTGAAGCGACTTACGGCAGCATCAGCACGGATTGCTGATGGTGAATACGATCTGGACCTCAGTTCATTCTCAGGCGGACGTTTCCCCGACGAGATGTACGAGTTAGCGGAATCCTTCGCCACCATGGCCCGCAAGGTCGGGGCTCGTGAGAAGTCCCTGAGCCAAGAAGTCCAGCGCTTGAAGGTGGAAATCGACCAAACGCGCCGCGCTGAGGCCGTCCGCGAAATCACGGAGAACGACGGATTCGCAGATCTTGCCCGCAAGGCGGCGGAGATGCGCGAAAGAATGCGCGAAGACCTCGGCAAGGAATGAGTTGTTAACGTCGATCCCGCAGGTTCCAGAATTCTCGGTGGTCGATGTTCTAGATCCTGTCCTTAGCGAGACCGAGCGCGAACCTTTGCTCGACACACTTGCAGTAGTCCACAACGGTTTCTTCCCGGATTACTCGCATGTGCTGGAGGATTTGCGATCACAACTTCGCACGGGACAGCCGCCCGAAGGAGAGATCGTTCATGCTTGGCTCGTCTTTCGTCAAGGCGAGCCAGTCGGCGAGTGGATTTTCAATCTCAATGTGCGACACGGCGTGGTCATGATGCTCTTTGGAGGTATTGATCGGGATGCCCGTAGGGGATTGGCTCGGGAATATCTAGAGCAATTCGTGAATTTCCTACTAGACGTATGCGTACAAGAAGCGAATCAACTTGGATTTGAGGTCTATGCGACTGTCTTGGAAAGTGACGCGCACCTAATTGAGCGATGGCAATCGTGTGGATTCATTCTCGCCGATCCCGAATATCGCGAACCGATTCATGGCATTCACTGGAAGGAATTCGGTGATCTTGCCTTCTTCGACGACTATTCGGCGATGTTGTTGCCGATAGGCGCCGGGGTGGGCCTGCCGGCGTCTGAACTCGCTACGCGCTGCTTGTCGGCGCTGCTGATCGATCATTACGGATTGCCGCCCGACCACGAGTCAGTGGTGGGTTCGTTGCAGAGAGCTGCTCGCCTCGAGAACTGAGCGCGCGGCTTTCTAGATCGCGGCGCTACAGCCCACCAATTCGATCAAGGATGTCGGCCGCACCAGACTTGGTAGCGCGCTTCTGCACGGTGCGGTAGCGACCGTCCTCCTCCGTGATAGCTCCGTCACCCTTCAGAAGCGCTAATGCGGAGAGCAACTCGGCTTCGTCGATATCGTGCAGCACGGCTTGGATTTCTTCGGCAGTGCTGGGGCCAGAGCGCAGAATTGTCGAGACGATGCGTCGTTCGCTTGCAGTGCGATCAAGTAGGCCAGACATCCCAGCAGATATGGCTTCACGCGAGAGGCTGCGCACGACGGTGTCGTCAAGTGCCACAGCGGTCTCCGCACGCACTTCCCCCGGGGTCAATCGAAGGTCACCACAGTGGTTGCCGGGTCCGAGCACAGCCACTCGACGTGAGTTCCCTTGTGCATCGGTCGCGAGGATCTCGATCTTGCCTGAGATCGTGAAGACAATGCGATCGGCTGGTGCACCCTCACGATAGATGATCTCGCCCGAGCCGTAGCTCTCAGTGACTAGCCGGGTGAGCAGCGTTCCCTGTGTGCTCTCGTCGATTCCGAGCACGCTGAGGTCTACGTCACTAGAAGACAGACGCGCTGACCACAGATGCGAATACTCTGGGCTATCGACCAGCAGGCGTTCATGGGTATCCATGCGCATGCCGGCCTCGGAAGCGAAAACAACCAGATCCATACTGGCTGCAATTTCCGCGGTTCGAGCGCTCACTACGACAGTGGAAAACTTCCTCTCGCGCAATGATTGGATCAATGACAGCGCTGTGTCGGTGTCCGCCAGAGCAAGCAATGGGCCGACCAAAAGCATGCGTGAATCTGTGGCCATCGCCGTTGCAAGCCCCAGTCGCTGCCGCTCGTCAATGGTGAGGCGAGTACCGACTGGTCCAAGGAGACGAGTGAGTCCGTCGGGCATCGATGCGAGATATCCAAGGCCTACAGAGTCCAGCAAATTTCGGATGGCCGTTTCCGACAAGTCTGGGACGACTCCGCGAAAGTGATCGGTTATAGATACGTTAAACGCGACAGGCTCCTGCGGTAAGTGGAGTACGCCATTGTTTGAGGACGAAGATCGAACCGGGTTGCCCTCAAATGTAAGACGCCAATCTCTCGGGTCGTTGGATCCGGAAATCGCAGCGAGAGCTAGGTCGACGTCGTATCCGTTTGGCGCAACGATTCCCACCATGCACTCATGCGGGAACTCGAAGGGCTCTGCCAAGGCGGGAATGGCGTCGAAGGCGGCCTTAGGGATCGTCATTTGATCGGCATCGACGAGAATTTGATCGATGCGGTGGCGGCTCACAATTGCCAACTGGACACACCGAATCCACTTCGGAAGTGCTTCTAGGCCCTTCACAACGCCTTCGACATAGAGCAGGGCCGCCGCGACTGCAGCGAGACGTTCACCCCCGCTGGTGAGCCCGAAGATCACAACCGCGAGCAATCCGACAAGACCAGCCAAATGTGCACCTGTTACGAGGTCGGCAACCCGTCGACCCTGACGATGCGAAGTCTCCTCGAGGTGGTGGGTGCGTCCCCCGAAACGGTGTTGAATCCAGCCGCCTAGATGCATCCCTGCGATAACTTTCGGCGCAGTAAGTGCCTCGTCAACGCTCTCGCCGACGCGACTGCTGGCTGAGAGGCGGTCGCGGTCAGCTATGACCAACGACTTTCCCAGGTAAATTCGCAACAGAACAAACAACAGTGATGCGGCAGTCATAACGAGACCAGCCCGCCACTCTACGTAGGTCAGCAGGCTAAGACTTATGATCACGCGAAGTACGCCTGGAATCCCCTCACTTGCGGTCGATTCAAACGCTTCGCTTACGTGGTCAACGTCCGTCGTGTGTCGGCTCACAATTGAGGAACGAACGAGTCCATCTTGACGAAGAATCTTGCTGTTTAACGTGCGATCAAATACGCGGAAACGTAAGAGAGAACCCGAAGAACTCGCGATGGCATGAGCATCAAGATGAGACCAGTGTCCTGTCGCCAACTGGATGGCGACCATGCCGAGCAGTAGCAAGATTGCCTTGGTGTCCCACTCACCGTGATGCAGGATGCTCTCGACCGTGAGGGGAATAATCGCCTGACAGGCAAGCATGATGGCGGTGACCACCGCCAGAAAGATGAGTCGCGCACGGTAGGGCCGGACATAGGGCCAGTACCACCGCCATAACGAGGTGAAGGTTCCGTCTGTTCGGGTGGTGCTGGGGGCATCGGGGGAGTCCACGAAGGGCTGCTCTCTCACAGCGTGAGTGTAGGGCGAGGCGACTTGATCGACACTCGGGCCTTGGGGGGAACAATGCCGATCATTGGTCGTGTGACTAAAATTCGCTCACCTACCCCCCGATTTGGAGCATGGGGGACCCGCGCGCTAGTGTCTCTCCTTGTGCCTCGGGCTTGCCCGGCACGCTGACCCGCTGAGGTTGATGCGGCTGGGTCAGGTCCAGAAACGACGATTACCGTCGTACGGGTTCGCACCCGCGCGACACACCCGAACGCGGGGGTCGGAAGACCCTCACGACGAACCGGAACTAGACGACAAGGCGGAGACACGGTGCCCACGATCCAGCAGCTGGTCCGCAAGGGCCGCCAGGACAAGGTCTCGAAGAGTAAGACCCCTGCCCTCAAGGGCAGCCCGCAGCGTCGCGGCGTGTGCACGCGCGTCTATACGACCACGCCCAAGAAGCCGAACTCTGCGCTCCGTAAGGTCGCGCGCGTCCGCCTTACTTCTGGTGTTGAGGTCACGGCCTACATCCCCGGCGTTGGCCACAACCTGCAGGAGCACTCAATCGTGCTCGTGCGTGGCGGTCGCGTGAAGGATCTCCCAGGTGTTCGTTACAAGATCATCCGCGGTGCGCTTGATACCCAGGGCGTGAAGAACCGCAAGCAGGCGCGTTCGCGCTACGGAGCGAAGAAGGAGAAGGCCTGATGCCCCGTAAAGGCCCAGCCAGTAAGCGTCCGGTCGTCATTGATCCGGTTTTCGCCTCACCAGTCGTGACCCAGTTGGTCAACAAGATCCTCCTTGACGGCAAGCGTTCCGTCGCCGAGCGCATCGTGTACGGCGCACTCGAAGGTTGCCGCGATAAGACGAGCACCGATCCCGTAGCCACTCTCAAGCGCGCCCTTGACAACATTCGCCCCACCCTTGAGGTGCGCTCCCGCCGCGTCGGCGGCGCGACCTACCAGGTGCCCGTCGAGGTTCGCACCGGCCGCAGCACCACGCTGGCGCTGCGCTGGCTGGTCAGCTACTCGCGTCAACGTCGTGAAAAGACGATGACCGAGCGCCTCATGAACGAGATTCTCGACGCATCAAACGGTCTTGGTGCAAGTGTCAAGAAGCGTGAAGACACGCACAAGATGGCTGAGTCCAACAAGGCCTTCGCGCACTACCGCTGGTAACCCACCCAACTCAACCTCGTACGGAGATAAATCGTGTCAACCGCCACCAGCATCGATCTGGCCCAGGTCCGCAACATCGGGATCATGGCCCATATTGACGCGGGCAAAACCACGACAACCGAGCGCATCTTGTTCTACACCGGCATCAACTACAAGATCGGTGAAGTTCACGATGGCGGCGCCACGATGGACTGGATGGAGCAGGAGCAGGAGCGCGGCATCACGATTACGTCCGCCGCAACCACCTGTGAGTGGAAGAACCACGTCATCAACATTATCGATACACCCGGACACGTCGACTTCACCGTTGAAGTTGAGCGTTCACTCCGCGTTCTCGACGGTGCCGTAGCCGTATTCGATGGTGTTGCCGGCGTAGAGCCGCAGTCTGAGACCGTATGGCGTCAGGCCGATCGTTACGGCGTTCCCCGCATCTGCTTCGTCAACAAGCTTGACCGCACGGGTGCCGATTTCTACATGTGTGTTGACATGATCGTGAGCCGCCTCGGCGCGACTCCGCTCGTCTTGCAGATCCCCATCGGCAATGAGTCGGATTTCAAAGGCGTCGTCGATCTCATCGAAATGCGTGCGCTCGTATGGCCCGGCGAGACCAAGAAGGGCGACGATTACCTCATCGAGGCAATCCCCGCTGATCTTGCTGATCAGGCACAGGAATGGCGCGAGAAGCTGCTCGAGGCCATCTCTGAGGTTGACGACGAAATGATGCAGAAGTTCCTTGACGGCGAGGAGCCGACCACAGATGAATTGCGTGCAGCAATTCGTCGCGCAACGCTCGCCGATAAGGCCACGCCGGTTCTGACTGGGTCTGCATTCAAGAACAAGGGTGTTCAGCCCATGCTCGACGCGGTCCTTGCCTACCTGCCTTCGCCGCTTGACGTTTCGGCCATCAATGGATTTAAGCCCGGCCACGAAGACGTCTTGATTGAGCGTCAGCCGTCAGAGTCTGAGCCCTTCTCTGCTCTTGCTTTCAAGATCATGACTGACCCGCACTTGGGCAAGCTCACCTACATCCGCATCTACTCTGGTCGCCTTGACTCCGGCACTCAGGTCCTCAACAGCACGAAGGACCGCAAAGAGCGCATTGGCAAGATCTTCCAGATGCACGCTAACAAGCGCGAAGAGATTCCCTACGTGGGTGCAGGCCACATCGTCGCGGTTATGGGCCTCAAGGACACGACCACAGGTGAGACCCTGTGCGATCCGGCAAATCCAGTCGTGTTGGAGTCAATGAACTTCCCAGCGCCGGTTATCCACGTCGCGATCGAGCCTAAGACGAAGAGCGATCAGGACAAGTTGGGTGTCGCCATTCAGCGTTTGGCCGAAGAGGATCCGACCTTCCAGGTGCGCACCGACGAAGAGACCGGTCAGACGATCATCGCCGGCATGGGCGAGCTTCACCTGGAGATTCTCGTTGACCGTATGCGTCGCGAATTCAAGGTCGAGGCCAACGTCGGCAAGCCTCAGGTTGCCTACCGCGAGACGATTACGCGTGCGGCCGAGAAGGTCGAATACACCCACAAGAAGCAGACGGGTGGTTCGGGTCAGTATGCCCGCGTCATCATCTCGCTTGAGCCAAATAGCGAGGGTGAAGAGACCGGCTACGTATTCGTGAACAAGGTCACTGGTGGTCGCATCCCACGCGAGTACATCCCCTCCGTCGATGCCGGCTGCAAGGAAGCCCTCCAGTACGGCG
>JBIHZU010000135.1:0-5196 GCA_044240285.1 Candidatus Nanopelagicales bacterium
CAACAGGCTCTCTAGTCACGACACCGAAGCTATGCGGATTTATTACAACGACCTACTTAATGACCCGAGCGAACCCATGCTCAATCGCCCGCTTGTCACCACTAACCCACCTGGGTCGACATTCAAGGTCGTGACCGCAGCTGCTGCGTTGGAGTCCGGTCGGTTCACTCCGAGTTCCTTAGTGCCCGGACCCGCTGTCTACGACTTGCCTGGTTCAACGAAGACACTGCGCAACTGGACCGGCGCGGACTGTGGGCCCAAGGGCATGGTCACCCTGATCGAAGCGCTCGCTCAGTCTTGCAACACAGCCTTTGCGTGGATGGGCAACGAACTCGGAGCCGATGCCCTGCGCGCACAAGCTGAGCGGTTCGGATTTGATAAGGCATTCGACGTGCCCCTTCGGGCCTCCACCTCAGAATTCCCCGCCAATCCAGACGAACCGCTCACGGCCTATAGCGCAATCGGGCAGTTCGACGTACGCGCAACGACTCTCCAGATGGCGATGGTTGCCGCAGGAGTTGGCAATGGTGGCATCGTAATGAACCCGTACCTCGTTCAAGAGATTCGCGGCCCTGACTTGACGATCCTGAAGACCTTTGAGCCCACTGAGTTCGGTCGGGCGCTCACGCCTGAGCATGCGACACAGTTGCAGGACATGATGGTGGCTGTCGTCGACCGAGGCACCGCGACAACATTGCAGGGCATCACAGACGCCAATGGCAATCCCGTGCGTGTCGGCGCCAAGACCGGCACGGCCCAGACGAGTGCCGACCGTCCCCCGGTCGCTTGGATGATCGCCATGGCCCCTGCAAACAATCCGACGGTGGCAGTGGCCGTCATGATCCAGAGTCCCGGCGAGGTGGAGGTCAGTGGAAATGCGATCGCTGGACCCGTCGCCCGGAGCGTTCTAGAGGCGATCCTGCAACAGTGACGGAACGCGGGGACCAGATGCTGCGTCTCCTCGGTATCGCCTGAGACAATTGGGCGGAAATAGGAGGAAATCTTGACTGAGGGCCCGGTTCAGCCCCGCATTCTCGGTGGGCGCTACGAGCTGATTGAGGTCATCGGCCGTGGGGGCATGGCTGATGTCTGGGAGGGACGCGACATCCGTCTCGGCCGTCGTGTCGCCGTTAAGGAGTTACGTTCGGATCTCGCACGCGACCCATCCTTCCAGGCTCGTTTCCGCCGTGAGGCCCAATCCGCTGCCGCGTTGAACCACCCCAATATCGTCGCTGTCTACGACACCGGTGAGGACCCTCTCGATGACGGTTCGATTGCGCCGTACATCGTCATGGAATACATCGATGGCGTGACTCTGCGTCAATTGATCAGCAGCGGTCGCAGACTGATGCCCGAACGCTCGCTCGAGATCATCGGTGGCACACTCGATGCACTCGATTACGCCCATCGACACGGCATCGTCCATCGTGACATTAAGCCGGCAAATGTGATGTTGACGCGCTCCGGCGATGTCAAGGTCATGGACTTTGGTATCGCGCGAGCACTCAACGACAACTCCACCACTATGACCTCGGCATTGACCGTCATGGGCACTGCGCAATACCTTTCGCCTGAGCAGGCGCGAGGTGAAGTGGTTGATGCCCGCAGTGATCTGTACTCCACGGGCGTGCTCCTCTACGAACTTCTCACCGGGAAGCCACCATTCACCGGAGACTCTCCTGTCGCGATCGCCTACCAACATGTCAGCGAACCACCGCTTCCTCCTTCGCATTTGGATCCGACATTGCCCCAGGCTCTCGATGCTGTTGTGCTAAAGGCATTGGCAAAGAACGCCGACGATCGGTACCAGTCCGCCAGTGACTTCAAGGCCGACATTGATCGCGCGTTGGCTGGTGGGACGATGACACAGGCGTTCACACCCGTACTCGCCGAAAGCACTCAGGCTATCCCCACCGTTGACGAGACGTACGTTGGTGCGGGAGTCGCCCGCACCCAGCGTCGCGGCAGAAGAAGCATGGGATTCATCATTGCGATTGTGGTTGCGGTGGCAGCCATTCTCGGTGCTGGAGTCTTAGCAACCGCGCTGATCCTCAATCGTGATACGAGCGTGGAGAAGGTCAGCGTGCCAAGCCTCAGCGGGCTTACTATTCAACAAGCGGGCGATCTCCTCTCGCAATACAACTTGCGTCTCGGGACACCCACTTACGTTGCTTCTGACAAAGTCAAGGACTCCATCATCGATCAACTTCCTCGCGCCGGTGAGCAGATCGGCATAGGGCAGGCAATCAATGTCACGGTGAGTGCGGGCAAAGAAGAAACCACGGTGCCACAACTCCAAGGCTTAACCTCCGTTGAAGATGCAAAGACAGCACTCGGTGACGCCAAGCTCAATCTCGGTGTAGCCGTAGAGAAAGACTCAGACCAGCCAGCTGGCTATGTCCTCACGCAGGACATCCCTGCCGGACAAAAGATCGAAGTGGGCGCCAGCGTCAACATCACCGTCTCCACCGGCAAGATTCAGATTCCTTCAGTCGCGGGCAAGACCTCCTCCGAGGCTCTCTCCATTCTCTCAACTGCTGGCTTCGTTCCGCAGATCATGGAAGAGGAGTCCGGAACAGTTCCGCCGGGCACTGTCATCCGACAAGATCCTGTGGGTGGAACTAATGCCAAAAAGGGTGACACGATCACGATTTACGTAGCGGTCGAGAAGCCGACGCCGACGCCGACGCCGACACCGACGCCGACACCGACGCCGACACCGACGCCGACACCGACGCCGACACCGACACCGACGCCGACACCGACTCCAACTCCAACAACGTCTTCGGCTACAGCTACAACAAGCGCGGCACCGGCAACTTAGCCAACAACTGGGTGCAGGCCCTCAGATCGGGCGACGGCGTCAGGATCACCACACGTGGCGAGCCAATTGGCGAGCAAACGATGTCCACCTTCGGTGAGAACCGACTCCGGATGAAACTGCACACCTTCAACGGCGAAATCGCGATGCCGGATTGCCATAATGACTCCGGTGTCCGTGGTGCCGGTTACTTCAAGCTCGTCTGGCACGGTATTCGGTACGACGGCTAGTGAGTGGTAGCGAGTTGCAATGAACGGGTTTGGCAGCCCTTCGAGGACACCTTGACCATCGTGGTGCACCAAAGAAGTCTTGCCATGCAAAAGCTCAGGGGCTCGATCAACGAGCGCGCCATAAACGGCAGCTATCGCCTGATGGCCCAGACACACCCCGAAGATCGGCGTCTTGCCAGCTGCTACGCGCACAACATCCATGCAAATGCCAGCATCCTGCGGGGTGCCTGGACCGGGCGAGAGCAAAATGCCGTCGTAACCCAGGGAATCGGCTGGCTCGATCTCGTCATTGCGCACCACCGTGACCTCTGCGCCAAGTTGGGCGAGGTACTGCACGATGTTGAATACGAACGAGTCGTAGTTATCTATAACTAGGATGCGCACGGGCACGGCTCTCATCATGCCGCATTATCGTCAGGAGTGGCCCACGCGAGGTCAATGCTGCCGTCGTATCCGGGTATGGTCACCTCAGGCAATTCCTCCACTTGGTAGCCAAGGCCCACAAGATTGGCCCAACTTCGATAGACAGCCAATTGGGGATCGTCGGCTAGTGCGGCCATCAATTCGACTTTAGGCCCGATTGCTGTGATCGCGTATGGCGGGCTATAGACGCGGCCTTGAAGGATCAACGTATTTCCTACGCATCGCACTGCACTCGTCGCGATGAGTCGCTGGTCCATGACCTGAATAGCAGTCGCGCCGCCGTGCCACAGCGCGTTGACCACCGCCTGAACATCTTGCTGGTGCACCACAAGGTCATCAGGCAGGTACTCGCCGGTGTTGGACTCCTTCGGGGCATCATCGAGCGTCACTCGTACGCCACTGCCGGACATTTCGGTGGTTCCGGCCTCTGGTCCGAGCTCATCGATGCGCGTGCGGGCCGCCGCGATCTGCGGATCGCTGGCCCTTTGCGCAGCGAGTGCATCAACTTGCGCCTGCAATTCCGTCACCTGATCGTTGAGTCTGACTAGGTCGTATTGCCGCTGCATGATGAGGTCACTCAATTCGGTTGTCTGCTGAGCACGCAGGTCCTGACCACCGCTGGTCACGGCACTGGCGGCGAAGAGCGCACCGGCTCCTACCAGAACCACACCAGCGAGGATCGTGTACGGCTTCACGTTCACACCGTACGTGGGATATCCCTGATGAGCACAACCGACTGGCTAGGCCTTACGCTAAGGCGAGTTGCCCGCCAGGAGGTCAGAAGCGATGCCCGAGTCCGAGAAGCGCAAGAAGGACGTCTACACCCCACCGCCCACTAAGCGGGAAGCGGTGAATTTCGACTCTCCCCGTTGGCTGGCGCCAGTCATGGTCGCCTGCTTCATCGTTGGGCTGGCCTGGATCGTGGCGTTCTACCTCGCCGGACCGAGCATTCCCTTCATGAACGCCATCACGGTCGCGCTGGGCGGATTGGGCAACCTCGTCAACGTGGCAATTGGATTTGCGTTCATCATCGCCGGCTTCGTGCTGGCCACCCGCTGGCGCTAGGTAGTTGTCCCCAGCTTTATCCACAGGCTGGGGAGAATCACATACGTGTAATCAGAAGACCGGAAGCGTCAATAATTCTGATGTTCGCCACATCGTGATTCCCACCAATATCCCCAGCACCACTAGGACCCCCAGCACCTGCACCACCATGCGCTTATTGCGCGGGGCGTAGAAGAAGACGGCCGCGATCAGCACGCCGGTCACTAGCCCACCCACATGCGCCTTCCAGTCGACTCCGGTGAGTACAAACCCAATAACGAGATTGAAGCCGACAAGGAACAAGATCTGTTTGATGTCATAGCGCAATTTGAATCCGGCAACAGCAAATGCGCCCATAATCCCGAATACCGCGCCGCTGGCACCGACCGAGAGCGTATTGGCCGCGTTGAAGGCATACGAGGCAACCGCGCCGCCAAATGCCGCCGCGAGATAGAGCACTCCGTAGCGCAGATGGCCCATCAGCCGTTCGAGCGGTGCACCCACGATAAACAAGATGTACATGTTGAACAAGATGTGGAGGAATCCGCCATGTAGGAATGCGGAAGTGAACAGGCGCCACCACTCGCCCTGTGCGATACCTGCAGGCCACATTCCCCACTGGCTAATTGCTGCATCGAGGCCAGACATCCACGCCAGCCCAAAAATCACAAGATTAAC
>JBIHZU010000136.1:0-5115 GCA_044240285.1 Candidatus Nanopelagicales bacterium
TACTGGTCAGGCCAGTACTATGTCATATTGCGGAGGAGCTCCCGAGGTGAATGCTGAAAATCAGCGCTTGGTTTTGCAGTCCGAATTCAGCGACCTCGCCGTCTCCATCGATGGGGCCACCGGTGCGCCAGCTCGACTAGCTTCGGGTGGATTCAGTCTCGACGTGGAGTGTCGGGTCCGACTCATCACGGAAGGGCGTGAGGTTCGGGGCGCAGTAGGAGGTCTGGAATACCTCGACACGATCGACGTAGCGCTTTCGACCGATGGCCACGTCGTGGTGACCGATCAGATCATGCTGGCCGCACGCCGTTTCGATGTAGCGGTGAGCACGACGAGTCCTGAGCAGTGGTCTGCGGTGTGGCATTACGAGTTCCAGGCAGCGCACCCGCGCCTATCCGTGGGGCTTGAGATTACCGCTAAGTCAGACGCCGCCATTCTCCGAAATATTGAGATTGAACTACTCCCTGAGTTGCCAGAGCCCGATCGATGGCGCGTTCAGGCGCCAGGTGCCAAATTACGTTCCCATCTCCCTCTCGCGGATCTCACCTACGAAACCGCCGTCCAGACTGGTGCCGGTGTGGAAGGGTCAACCGGCCTCGTGGTCTTGGAGAGCACTGATCCGGTCTTCTCGTTTGTGTACTGGCCCTTGTCGAAGACACATTATGGCGAAACCGCGCTCGGACCACATGCGAATGGTGTTCGCCTCAATTGGCGTACCGATGTGGCTGGGATCCCTGGCGCGGGTGGCTCACTGACCGCCGAACCACTGCAACTCGATGTAGTTCCGCTGGACTTCAGAACGTTTTTGCACGATGTGCCAAAAATGCTCGCAAATGAAGGCATCACTAGCCCGAATAATCCTCCCTCATGGGGAGCTGACGCCAATCTCTACGAAGTGCAAGTTGGCTTTGGCGTCTTTCGAGGCGGTTATCAGTATGGCCCGTATCCGACTGCGGAAGACCTGCTGCACGACTTAGATCGGATTCAGTCGCTTGGCTACACAGCTCTGCAAATTATGCCGCGTCAGCCGTATCCGAGTTACAACGTCCATGACTATGACGACATCACAACAAACTGGGGCGACGAGGAAGTTCTGCGCCGAATCATCGAGGACTGCCATGCGCGTGGGATGAAAGTAATTTTTGACATCCTTTTGCACGGTGTGATTGATGGCGAAGCGATGGACGCCGCGCTAGAGGCCATCGATTTGGGCCCTTACGTGAGTCGCCTCGATGAGGCAACACCTGACGTTACGACTCTAGAAAGTAGCGAACTGCACTACTACTTCGTGGCTTGGACGCGCCATGTTAAAGATTTTGAGAAGTACTGGCGTGGTGGCTCGCCAGAAAGGCACACCCTCGTGGATCAGCATCCCGAATGGTTCTGTCGTGATTCTGCCGGAAATATCACGGGTGTCTATACCCAGGCATTTGACTCATCTCACCCCATCTGGCAGGAGTATTTCATCGAGAAGTGTCTCGCAATCATGAGTCGTATGGGGATCGATGGATTTAGGTTCGATGCGCCCTCCTACAACTACTTCTTCAACTGGTCCGAGCGAACTCGAACGGAGGCGTCGGTTTCCATGCTTGGCTGCCTACCTCTGTTCAGCAGGCTGCGTATGGCTATGCGTGAGCAGAATCCAGATTCCTTGCTCTACACCGAACCTTCTGGAGTGCTCTACCGAATGTCTATGGACCTTGCGTACAACTATGACGAGCAATGGCTCGTGCGTGCGGTCATGGAAAAAGGAGCAGGAAAATCGCAATGGATTCGAAATGCCCGGGAACTTGGTGAATGGATTTCGCTGCGTGATGCGTCGCTTGCTGTTGGTTCATTGACTGCCCATCATCTCGATAGCCATGACACGTTCTGGTGGCCCGAGCCAGGTCGAAAGTGGCGGCGTGAACAGTATGGAGTGCCAGCAACGGCTGCGCTTATGGCGGTGTTCGCGCTAAGTGGTGGCGCATTCATGACCTACGTCGGTGGCGAGATTGGTATTGAAGATGACGTTCGAGCCGTAAATGAACTGAGAAAGTCGCACCCATGGTTTGCGCGCGGCGAATCGAACTATGACTCAGTTCGAGCGGGGAATGACGACGTGTACGCGGTACTTCGTGAGTCACCTTCGGGAGTCGGGCTCCTGCTTATCAACCTTTCCGAGGAGGAGATTGAGACTCATGTGACTCTCAATGGCCGTATCGAGGGGAGCGGTCGAGAGCCTAAGCAAGCCTCGAACCTCTTGCGGGCTGGTCGCACAGTCAACTGGCAATACGAGGCAAGCTCGTGGCAGACAACACTTCGACTTAACGCGTTCGAGACGGTTGCCTTCGACGTATCATCGATGCGATAGATCATTTGCCTCGACGGGCGATCTGACGGACCCCGCCCCTACTACTAGAAAGAAGACTCAGACTTCATAACTGGGCGTGTGCCCACTCTGTCGACAAGGTTTCGCTGAACCGCCTGTGCTAACTTTTCCTCGACCCGCTTGAGACTCATTTTTGTTGTCTGAAGAGCAATAAGGTTTAGAGCAATGTGGAGAGGCTCGACATGACACTGGCAATCGTGCTTGCCTACGCGGTAGGGGCTTTAGCGGGATTTGCGATTGCTCGCACAGGCAAACTTGCTGGGGAGTGGCGGGTCTTCATCCGTACCCAACTGCTGTTATCAAGCGCTCTGATCGCACTACTGGCTGGCTGGCAATTGGGTGGTTGGTCAGACCTGTTGTGGCCGGTACTAGTTACGGGTATCTGCGTTCTTCTCATCGGGGTTGCCTACCTGCTCACACCTCGATCACCAAGCCGCACGGCTCACGCGGTTTTGGGAGGATGGTCGGCCATCCCCAACCCATCGTTTTGGCTGGTCCCCATGTCCGACGCGATCGCCGGCACAGCTGGGGTGGTCGTTGCGGTCTTTATTGACCGACTTGCCCGTGCCGTGTTTGGGGTCTTCGTCTGGATCCTGCGTCGCCAGGCTCCGATTCCCCAACGAAAGCGCACATCAATCATTGATCAGGCGCCGTTCATTGCGCTGGTTGTTGGGCTGGTGCTCAACTACTTCTCTGACGCACCTGCATGGACTGGGACAGTTATCAATTGGGCGGCGCCGGTGTTGGCGGCTACGGGTGCTGCTGTATTCGTCGGATCAGTTATGCACCCCAGCCAGCGGATCCCATGGCGGCCCGGTGTGCGAGTGTGGGTCATCCTCACCGTCGTACGTATTGCCCTGATGGTGCCGCTGGTCCTTCTTGCACCGACGCCGGCCATCGCGGTTGTCCTGGTGCTTGGCACATTCAGCATCCCGGCGTTCTTTCCGCCGCAGTTCTCGGTGCTGTACGGATACGCCGACTCAGTTGTGGCGGCTTCGGTCCGCCTAGCCTGGTTCTTGGCTCCGATCGGCGTGATAGCCGGGATAGTGATCATGCGGCAGTAGGTGCTAGGGCCCTTCAGCGCGTTCGGAGTGTGATTGCGATCTCGCGGATCATTGACTCTTGGGCCGCCACGATCTTGTGCTCTCCGAGAGCGCGCCACAGATCAGCCGGGTCCAGACCGAACTCCGCAGCGACCTCCATGACCTGCGGCGCGTAACCGCTGAATACTCCAGCGAGGCCGCTCTCGATACTCGAAGCCGTAGTCCGTGGAAGGTTGTCCGGAAACTCGCTCTCCACGAGACGACTCAAGCCAAGCACCTGTCGCAAATCGGGGTGGCTGTTGCTGTGGTCTGTGGCCACAACACTTTCGAGTTGAGCATTTCCGGCGCCCGCGCCAAGCCCCATGGCTGCGCCATCGACGATGCTCGCACCGGCGTCGGAGGCTGCGTGGGCGTTTGCTACAGCGAGCCCGAGATTGTTATGCGCGTGGAAGCCAACTCCGATGCCAAGTTCTTGATGAACCATCTCTACGCGTTCGCGTACGTCTTTAGGCTCAAAGCGCCCCGCTGAATCCATCAGGATGATTGCGGAAGCGCCGTACGCCTTCATCAGCACGGCTTGTGCGAGTAGACCTGTCATGTCAATCATGTGAGACATCATCAGAACACCGTGCACAGTGACGTCTTCTTGTGCAAGGTACTCCATGTGGGTTTGTGCCATTGAAGCTTCAGACACATGTGTGGCTATACGAAAAACCTCTACGCCAAGTTCGACCGCAGGGCGTAAGTCACGATTGATGGTGGCGAATCCGGGGATTGCGTGGACCGCTAGTTTCGCCTCACGTAGCGACTCACGAGCAGCCGTGAGGAGTGACTCATCGCTGCAGGCGGACTTGCCAGCAAGAAAGGAAGACGTTCCAAGACCGTTGCCATGTCCTACTTCAACAGCCCAGACTCCCGATGTGTCGGCCATCGCGCAGTACTTGCGAACGAAGCTTTCAGCCAGCTGATGGCCGAGGGCATGGTTGCCGTCGCGCAGGGTGACGTCGTAATAGATCGTCATGTTTGTGCCTTAGCGCGGCTGTGATGTTGTCCGAGGATTCGTGCTGACTCGACAGCAGCGGAATTGATGATGTCTAGGTTGCCTGCGTATGGGGGCAGGTAGTAACCGGCTCCAATCACGCGAGAAGTGACAGACACGAGACCCGCACGCGGGCAGTAGGGCTCCACCGCAAGGTCGTACCCAGGGACCGACTTTTGGACTTCAGCGATCATCTCGGCACACGCAATCCGGATCGCATCGAGATCAATTGATTCTGCCTCTACGAATACGGTGGTGCGCATCATGACCGGCGGGTCTGCCGGGTTGAGGACCAACATTGCCTTGGCGTTCGGACATCCAGTGACTTGTGCAGCGAGCTCCTGAGTTGCTTCGACATAGTGATCGACATTACGACGAGATGCGGGACCGACCGATAGCGAGGGGACACTAACGGAGACCTCTACCTCTGAAATACCACTGACTCCGCGGGTTATGGCATTGAGCATCGGTGCTGAGGATTGCCCGCCGCAACTGATCATCGACAGGTTTTCGGGTTCGATGCCGGGACTGAGGTGCATTGAGTCGACGCGATCAACGAGGCACGGGACCATTGGCCGGCCTATTCCGGAAGGGGTGAGATCGATCATCCACTTTCCGTGCTGCTTGGTGATGTCCCAATGACCAGGATGGTCAAACGAGGA
>JBIHZU010000137.1:0-5103 GCA_044240285.1 Candidatus Nanopelagicales bacterium
CTCGCCCGTGGCGATGCGACAGAAAAGGCAACTCATGGGGTCAGATCCTGCCACCGACCGCTACGCGAGAGCACTACGCCTGCGGCTACGGCCCCCGCGGTGGACGTACGAAGCACGGTGGGACCCATGCGTGTGGGCACGCCGCCAGCAGCCACCATCGCCTCAAGTTCCTCTGGCGAGATGCCACCTTCAGGGCCGACCACTAGCGCGATGTCACCCACCTGTGGGATGTCGATATCAGCGAGGGCGACAGACCCAGACTCATGGAGGACGAGAACACATGAACTCTCGGCGATGAGCTGCAGAAGTGCCTTTGTGCTGGCGAGTGCACCGATCTCGGGGAACCGAGACCGACGCGACTGCTTGGCGGACTCACGAGCCGTGGCTACCCACTTATCGCGCCCCTTGCTGTCTTTCCACTGAGTCACACATCGCGATGCCGACCACGGCACGATGCGATCGACTCCTACTTCGGTCAGCACCTCGATGGTGCGCTCCGAGCGATCACTCTTCGGCAACGCCTGGATCACCGTGATGCGCGGATGTGGTTCTGGATCAACGTCGTACGCACGAATCTCTACTTCGAGTACATCGGGTTTGCGTGCGGCCACGACAACGGCATGTGCTCGTACACCGGCTCCGTCAACGACATCAACCAGCTCACCGGGGCTTAGCCGCACCACGGACACTGCGTGACGGCCCTCGTTGCCCGAAACAACAAGCCGACCCGGTCGTGCATCCAGCACTCCGGCATCGGCAATGAATACGGGTGCCGCCACTCAGCGTCCGCTAAAGGCGTCGCGCAAGCGAGAGAAGAGTCCGCCGTTGGAATCCGTGGCATCACCCTGACCGCTGGGGTTCTCCTCGTCGCGAATCGCCGCGAGTTCGCGCAGCAACTCTTCCTGACGCGCATCGAGACGAATCGGAGTGCGTACGTCTAGGTGGACATGCAGGTCGCCGCGGCCATGTCCACGAAGATGCGGGACGCCCTTGCCGCGAATGGTGAAGACCTGGCCAGGTTGTGTGCCTGCCCGCACCTCGAACGGCTCGGAGCCGTCAAGCGTCTCTAGGTCGATAGTCGCTCCCAGTGCAGCAGCGGTCATCGGCACCACGAGGGTGCGATGTAGATCATCGCCACGTCGTTCGAAGACAGGATCGTCTTGCACTACAAGTTCGATGTAGATGTCGGCCGCTGGGCCGCCACCCGAACCGACTTCGCCCTGCCCGGTGAGCTGAATCCGCGTGCCGCTGTCGACGCCCGCAGGAATCTTCACGGTCAGTGACTTACGGGTGCGTACGCGTCCATCGCCGACGCACTCAGGGCACGGGTGCGGAATGTTGGTGCCGAAGCCGCGACATTGCGGGCATGGGCGCGAGGTCATGACCTGACCGAGGAAGGATCTCTGCACACTTTGGATCTCTCCATTGCCGCGACACATCGGGCAGGTCTCGACGGAGCTGCCAGCGGCAGTGCCGGCGCCTGTACACACACTGCAGGTCACGGCAGTCTCGACCTGAATATCGCGAGTGGTGCCAAAGACGGCGTCTCGCAACGGCAACTGCATGCGGATGAGCGCGTCTTGACCACGGGACATGCGCGGGCGCGGCCCGCGGGCCTGTCCCCCACCAAAAAACGCGTCCATAATGTCGCTGAAATCAAAACCAGCACTCTGACTACCCCCGCCACCAGCAGAACGCAGCGGGTCGTGGCCGAGGTCGAACATCTGTCGCTTCTCTGGGTCGCTCAGCACTTCGTAGGCGGCGGTCACACTCTTGAAGCGCTCTTGAGCGGCCGGGTCTGGGTTGACGTCAGGGTGCAACTCGCGGGCGAGTTGGCGATAGGCACGCTTAATCTCCTCGGGTGTCGCGTTGCGCGTAACGCCGAGAAGTGCGTAGTAGTCGTTCGCCACTCAAGCCGCCTGTCTGTAGTTCGTCATGCTTGTCCAAGAATCTGACTGAGATACTTCGCTACCGCCTGGACAGAGGCCATCGCGCCCGGGTAGTCCATGCGGGTTGGCCCCAACACGCCGACCTTTGCGACGACGTCATCACCACGACCGTATCCAGCCCCCACGAACGAGGTGGACTGCAGGTCGTGGACGGGATTTTCATGGCCGATGCGTACGACCACGCCGCTTTCATGCGTGACCTCACCAAAGAGACGCAGGAGAACAACCTGCTCCTCAAGAGCCTCAAGGATCGGGTGCACAGACACTGAGAACGAGTCGCCGTATCGAGTGAGATTGGAAGTGCCGCCGGTGACGACGCGTTCTTCGTGTCGCTCGGCGCTGAGTTCGAGTACGGACGCAACCACGACGGCGGCGGCGGGGCGTTCGGTGGCCGCGAAGGTGTCTACAAAACTCTCCAGACGCTGCCCAATCTCGGAACAACGCTGTCCGGCAACCGCAGCGAGGAGTCGTGTGCGGATGATCGCGATCGTGTCCTCATCGACTGCGGTAGGGAGATCAACGACGCGCTGTTCGAGACGCCCACTGTCAGCAACGAGGATCACGAGTACGCGCGTGGTGCTGAGCGTGACCACATCCACGTGTCGGACCGTGGACTGCGTGAGCGAGGGGTATTGCACAAGTGCGACCTGCCGGGTCAGCTGGGCAAGAAGTCGCACACTTCGAGCCATGACGTCATCTAGGTCGACCGCGCCGGAGAGGAACTCTCCGATCGCCCGGCGTTCGGGGGTGCTCATCGGTTTCACGCCCGAGAGTCGATCGACGAAGGCGCGGTAGCCCGCCTCGGTGGGCACACGCCCCGCGCTGGTGTGCGGCTGAGCGATGAAGCCCTCTTCTTCGAGGGCGGCCATGTCATTGCGAATCGTGGCGGGCGAGACCCCCAGTTGGTGGCGGTCAGCGAGCGCCTTAGAGCCGACCGGCTCACGCGTGGAGACGTAGTCCTCGACGATGGCCCGAAGAACGGCGAGCCGGCGATCCTCCAGCACGGCTACCTCCCTCGCCTACGACACCAATTGGCACTCTGGCCAGATGACTGCCAGTGTAAAGGCGATTTCGCTAGAGTGCCGCCATGAGCAACTACGCGCCTCCGCCCCCGCCGCCGCCCGCCGCGGGCTACTCACAAGATCCCGCCCAAAAGTCCCGCATCGCTGCAGGAATCTTGGGCATCCTTCTCGGCGGTCTGGGTATTCACCGCTTCTATCTCGGCTACGTCGGGATCGGAATCGCCCAGATTGCGGTGACCATCGTGACCCTTGGTATTGGCTCAATCTGGGGCTTCATCGAAGGAATCCTGATTCTCACCGGCAGCGGCATCACTAAGGATGCCAAGGGCCGACCCCTGCGCGATTAGTCGCAGACTGAGTTTCTAGGTCAGTCGGCGTACCACGAGGTCCGCTAGTAGCCGCCCGTGTTGGGTGAGCACAAGAGTGTTGTTGTGCTGCTCAAGCAGTCCTTCCGAGACAAGTGGTGCGCTGAGATCATCGGGGATGCCGTCGAGTCCTTTCTTGAGTCGAATCCCCAGTAGCACGCGTTCTAGTTTTTGATCTGCATCCGTAAGTTCTTCGCGTGCCTGAGCAGGTGACTCCCCCGCGTCGATGCGGGTGGCATACGCCGATGGGTGCCGAACATTCCACCAGCGGGTGCCGCCGATGTGTGAGTGAGCGCCAGGGCCGAATCCCCACCAGTCGGCATTGCGCCAGTAGGCAAGGTTGTGGCGGCACTCGCCACCGGGGCGCGCCCAGTTGGAGACTTCGTACCACTCCAAGCCTGCGCTGCTGAGCAGCTCGTCGGCGATGACATAGCGATCGGCTGCGACGTCGTCACTGGGTTGAGGCACCGTGCCGCGTTTGACGGCAGCGCCGAGTCGGGTGCCGTCTTCGACGATGAGGGCGTAGGCGGAGACGTGGTCGACGCCGGAATCGATCGCGGAGGTGAGGGCGGCTCGGAAGTTGTCGTGGGTTTCGCCGGGGGTGCCGTAGATCAAGTCGATGCTGACGTGTTCGAAGCCGACGTCTTGTGCTGCGCGTACAGCCGCGAGCGCCTTGTCGACGTTGTGGGTGCGCTCAAGAACTGCCAATACATGCGGCGCAGTTGCCTGCCAGCCGAAGGAGATGCGCGTGAACCCTGCATCGCGCAGAGCCGCGAGCGATGCTTTGTCGACCGAGTCGGGGTTTGCCTCGGTCGTGATCTCGGCGTCGGGTGCGAGGGCGAAGGTGTCGCGCAGCGCGTGCAGGATCCGCGCGAGATCGTTTGGTGGCAGCAGGGTCGGGGTGCCGCCGCCGAAGAAGACTGAGTGGAGTGGCGTGGTGTTCTCGCCGAGTACGCCACGGGCGAAATCGATCTCACGGATCACGGTGCCGGCGTAATCAGCTCTATTGGCGCCTGGCCCGAGCTCATCGGCGGTGTAGGTATTGAAGTCACAGTACCCGCAGCGGCTCGCGCAAAAGGGGATATGAACGTACGCACTCAGGCTCTGCGCGCCTAGCTGAGACAGCGACCGGTCACTGAGTTGGCCATCTGGGGGCGCAATGGCTCCATCTGGCGGGTGTCCGGGCATAGCCTTAAGTCTGCCGGACGATGCCCATCAGGAGGAACCATGTCTCAGACTCCCCCACCGACCACGACTCTGGAACCCATGTCTCCGGACGAGGAGCGCAATTGGGCGATGATCGCGCACCTATCCGGCCTCGTACTGCTGGTTATCGGACCGCTGATCATCATGCTGGTGTTTGGTGCGCGCTCGACGTTTGTGCGCAAGCAGGCCGCTGAGGCGCTGAACTTCCAGATCGTCATTGCGATCGGCCTCATCATCAGCTTGATTTTGACCGTGGTGGTCATCGGCGCGATCCTGCTGCCGATCATTGTGATCGTCGGCGTGATCTTCATGATTCTCGGCGGAGTCGCGGCCAACAAAGGAGTCGAGTACCGCTACCCCTTCAACGTACGCATGGTGAAGTAAGTCGCGCGCTACTTCTTTTTGGCTTCGGCTCCGGTGTCGCTGGTGGATAGTGCGGCAATGAAGGCCTCCTGGGGCACCTCGACTCGGCCGACCATCTTCATGCGCTTCTTGCCTTCCTTCTGCTTCTCGAGCAGTTTGCGCTTGCGGGTGATGTCACCGCCGTAGCACTTGGCCAAC